>DASWIR010000051.1:0-3845 GCA_036397575.1 Alteraurantiacibacter sp.
AAGGTCCATCTCCTGGCCCTTCCTGCACGATTCAGTCTCTACAATAGCCGTTTCTCATCCCGGAGAAAGCACTAAGGTATTAAGGAACATGATGAATGTCGGTGCGGGCCGGCGCTGTGCCCGGTCTTTCGGGGAACGGTTCCGGCAATCGATAGCTAAGAGGGAAACAGCCAAGGAGTTTTCGATGCGCAATCGCGTTCTTACCGCGACGATCTTTCTGAGCTTGGGCCTGGCCTCCTGCGGTTCGCCCGACAGCGGGGAAGACCAGGATGCTACCGAGGATGTTGAGGCCTCGCCTGAAACCCAGACGCAGGCTGTCGCTACGCTGCAAATGGCGGACGGCACCGGTGCCGGCACCGCTACCGCTACGCCCGATGGCGATAGTGTGGCGATTGCGCTCAATGTCTCGGGGCTGGAGCCGGGAGAACATGGCGTGCATGTCCACACTATAGGCGATTGTTCCGCTTCGGACTTCTCCAGCGCGGGCGGTCACTGGAATCCGGCCGAGCAGGCGCACGGGTTGAATGATCCTGCAGGCCAGCATGCCGGCGACATGCCCAACCTGACGGTTGCGCCGGACGGAACCGGTTCGCTGGAATACACCTTGGTCGATGCGAGTTTCGACGGCTTGATCGATGAGGATGGCTCTGCCTTCGTCATCCATGCCGGCAGGGACGACCAGATTACCGATCCGGCCGGGGACAGCGGCGACCGCATCGCTTGCGGCGTGTTCGTGGAAGGCTGATCAGGCGATCCTGAGGTCGAGCAGCGATGGACCCGATGCGGCAAAACTCCATTCGAGTGCAGCGTCGAGCGTATCCACGGCATTCACCATTTTTGCCGGGATTCCCTGCGCTTCGGCCAGCTTGACGAAATCGAGCCCGGCAAGATCGCAACCGGGCACATGATTCATGCCGAACTCGCCGGAAAACCCGGTGAGGGCGGCATAAGCCGAATTGTTCATGATCACGAAGCTGACATTCGCACCTTCCTGGAAGGCGGTGAACATGCCCTGGATCGTGTACATTGCCGCCCCGTCGCCGAGGATTGCGATGACCTTGTCTGATTGCCCCATGGCGATGCCCACAGCGGCGGGAAGCGAATAGCCGAGCCCGCCGCTGGCGCATGAATAAAACCCGCCTTCGCGGATGATCGGCAGCGTTTCGTGTTCCGGGCCTCGCGAGGTCGGCGCTTCCTCGACGATCACGGCCTGTTCTGGCCTCAGCGCCGCGATACGGCTGAGGACATAAGCCGCGGTCATTTCCGGTTCCGGGCTTGCGAGCATATGGCTCGTGCCGGCGAAGTTTCGCGCGCCGGCCAGTTCGGCCAGTGACTCGAGCCCGTACTTCACGTCACCGAGCACGCCGAGGCCCCCCGGCAGTGCGGCAATATGCTGCGGATCTTGGGACAAAGCAGCGAGATCGGCGCCTTCGGGCCAGTGTGGGCCGCTGCCCTCGACATGCCAGGTGAAGACCGGTGCGCCGGCCACCAGTATCGCATCATGCAGTGAGAGCATTTCGCGCAGCTGGTCGCGCCAGGCAGGCAGGAATCCCGCGAATTGCCGGTGAGTCTCGGGAAAGGTCTCGCGCGCGGCATAGGGCGCTGCCCATACGCTGGCGCCGGTCTTTTCGGCGAGCGCTATCGCTGCGTCCCAGCCGCCGCAATTGGCGCATCCCGTGCCGACGACCAACGCAGGGTTCTTTGCCGCGTCGAGCATGGCGGCAATCCGCGCAATCCCCGCCGGCTCGGGAACCTGGCGCAGATTGAGGTCGGGAAGCACCGGCATTTCGCACTCCCGGTCCCAGTCGTCGACCGGGATCGAGACGAATACCGGGCCCATCGGAGGTGTGAGCGCGGTGATGATGGAGCGCACCAGCGCAACGGGTACGTCCTCTGCGCGCGCGGGCTCGACCGCATATTTGACATATGGCCGCGGGAACTCGGTCGGTCGTTCGGCATAGAGGAACGGGTCATAAGGCAGGATGCTTCGCGCCTGCTGACCCGCTGTGACCACCACCGGTGCGTTGTTCTTGTAGGCAGTGAAGAGATTGCCCAGCGAATGGCCGGTGCCCGCCGCGCTGTGCAAGTTGACGAGCGCTGGCTTGCCGCTCGACCGCGCGTAACCGTCGGCCATGCCGACAACGACCGCCTCGTTCAGCCCCATGACATAGGGAAAAGGCAGCCCCTTGAGCATAGGCAGTTCGGTGCTGCCGGGATTGCCGAATAGCCGGTCGACCCCGAAATGCTCAAAGACCCTAAAGGAAGCCTCGCGTACCGTGGGCATCAGACTGGCTCTCCCGCCATTCGTGCGCGCGTCCTAACGCTATCTTCGTCGCGCTGGATGCGGGTAAGGACATAGATCAGGATCAGCACGATCACCGGGGCGACCACGTTGATCGAGACAATCGCCTGGCCGAGGTCGCCGCCATTCCTGTCCGACACGATGCCGACGAAGTAGGGCCCCATACCCAATCCAAGCAACGTCGAAACGATGATGTAGGTGCTGCTGGCCATGCCCCGCATGCGCGGCAGCACGAGATCGTAATAGAGCGAATAGATCGGCGGGAGCCACAGCGTCAGGATAATACTGTAGAACGAGAAGCGGATGTAGAAGTTGAAGGGATCGGGCGAGCTATAGGTCCAGATGCCGAAGAAAGGCGACACGCCCAGTGAAGCGAGCGTGAGCCAAACGCGGCCTTTCGCGCCCATCCGTGTGGTGAGGAAATCGGACAGCGGCCCCGCGATAATCGGTCCGATCACGCCGAGCGCCGCGGCGAGCAAGCCGAATTGCAGGCCGGTGGTCGCCTGGTCGAGGCCGTATTCACGGATCAGGAAGCTCGGCGTGAAGCCCATCACCCCGTAGTTGATCGCGGTCTGCAGGCCGCCGACCACGAACAGCAGCAGCAGCGAGGGCGAGAGCATCACATTGTAGGTCGGCTTGTCGTTCAGCTTCAATGACTGGAACAGGTTGAGCACAACGAAGGCGCCGAAGCCAACGACGAACCATTGCAGCACGTGCGGGTCGACGCTCATGCCCAGCGCATTCAATGCGGGACGCGGGCTGAAGGTCTGCGTCAGCTGCGTCATGCCGAAGCAGACGGCGAGGATCAGCGCCAGGCCGGCGAGGTTGATCGTCCACTGCCTGGCGCCGGCCTTGCGGTGCCATAGCATGAACCAGTTGGCCCCCGGCGTGACCGCGCCGAGGACGGCGGCGCTGGCCTTGAACGGGTGAGCGTCGTTCTCGGCGGGAATGCCATCCATGCCTCCGCGCAAGGGCTCCTTCATGCGGTAGAGCGCCCAGGCGAGCAGCAAGCCGGGCGCGGCGGCGACGATGAAGGCGAACTGCCAGCCCGAGAAGCCGAGCGGCGCGCCGCCTGCAGTATAGCGCTCGTCCCACCACTGCGCGACGATCCCGCCAAGCGCCATCGACAGGCCGAGTCCCAATGCCGTGGCGATGCCCATCGCGGCCATCGCCGTACCGCGCCGGTTGCGGGGGAAAGTGTCGAAGATGATCGAGTTTGCGCCCGGCTGCGCCGCCCCTTCGCCGATGCCAACGCCGAGGCGCGAGATCGCCAGGACTGCGAAGCTTTGGGCGAAGGCGGCCATGCCTGTCGCCACCGACCAGGAGAGGATGCAGATCGAAAGCAGGCGTGTACGAATCCAGCCGTCGACCAACCGTCCCAACGGGAGCGAGAACAGGGCGTAAAACAGCGCGAAAAGGGTTCCGTAGAGCAGCCCGATCTCGGCGTCCCCGATACCCAAATCGCGGCTGATGCTCGGCGCTAGGATCGAGAGGATCTGCCGGTCGAGCAGGCTCAGTCCTTGGCCTGAAGAGACGAGAAACA
>DASWIR010000052.1:0-4644 GCA_036397575.1 Alteraurantiacibacter sp.
GCGCTCACCAGACCCGGCAGTGCGGCGAGATAGAACGCCTCGCGCCAGCTGAAGGCGGTGGCAAAGGCGACCAGCACCACCGGGGCGGCGAAGCTGCCCAGCAGGTTCGAGCCGAGATTCTGCGCCACGCCCTGCGCGAGCCCGCGCCGGGCGGGATTGACCTCGCTCGCCACCATAGCATGGCTGATCGGCATCACGCCGCCTTCCGCCGCGCCCATCAGCAGGCGTGCCGCGAAGAGGAACAGGAAGCTGGTCGCAAGGCCCGAAAGGAACGAGCAGAGCGAGAAGGCAATGGTGGCAAGAATCAGCAGCACCTTACGCTTGCCCATCGTGTCGGACAGCTTGCCGACGAAGAAGGCGGCAATGGCCCAGCTGAAACTGAGCCCGCTCGCCAGCAGGCCGATTTGCGTGCCCGAAAGCTGCAGGTCCGGCTGCACGAAAGGCATCAGCGCGTTGAGCGCCTGCCGGTCGAAGAACACGATCCCGAAATTGAGGCTCAGCAGGAACACCAGCAGCGTCTGATAGGCGGGCGAATTCTTCATCCAATTGCCTTGCTGCGGCTGGGCCATGGCGGTCGGTTGCATTCTCATCTCTCCCGGCTACCCTGTCGGTCAGGGTGCGCTTTTGTTTTTCTGGTCTGGTTCAGAGGAAGGAACGGACGGGGTCGCTGCCGTCCCAGTCGAGGCTCGCCTTCCAGAAGCGGGTGAAGGTCTCGTCCATGCCAGGTGTAACCGGCAGCAGTTCCAGGAAGCCCCACTGGGGCGCATCGCCCCGGTCGAGATAGACCACCTCGCCTCCCGTCGGCACGGCGGCCCGGAACGCCTCTTCATAACCGCGGCGCTGGTAGTCGAGGCTAGCGGCATCGACATCGGCGCAGGCGATCCCGAAATGGTGGAAGCCGTGTCCGCGATGGCGGATGGTTTCCTGGTAGACGCTGGGATGGTCGTCGAGCGGCTGGATCAGTTCGATCAGCATATGGCCGGCAAAGCCCATGGCGATGGTGATGTCGGCGCGCGATTCCTCGCCGCGATAAGTCTGCCCCGGCACGAGGAAATTATCGAGCACGAAGAACGGACCGGCCCCCGCATCCTCTATGAAGCGTCGGATGCTCGCCCGCAAATCCTCGACCACATAGGCGGTCTGGGCGATTCCGCCCATCGGCTGGCCGTAGCCGAGTTCGTCGCTCATTGCCCTCTCCCTCGGCAAAGAGGGATGCCAGACGCGCGGACAATGTCAATCGGCGAGCTCAGTTCCCCCGCGTGAAGGCCGGGATGATGGCGAAAGGCGCGCCGGCGGGCGTTCCCTCCAGGGCGTTGATCGTATCGGTGAAGGTCACCTGGCCCTCTTCGTCGAGCTGTAGCACCTGCGGCTGGCCCGCCTTTGCATAGGCGACCGCGCCGGTGACGGCGATTGTCATAACCACCTGGCCGGGCCCGTCGCCGAAATCGAGGCTGTAGCCGAACCCGGCACTTTCGCCGCTCATCAGCTTGTCGCGTTCCAGCCAGGCTTCGACGAATGTGTAGGCCTGCGATTCGATGACCACTTCCTGGCCGTCGGCGCCGATCATGTTGAACTCGACCGGGCCCGGCTGGACCCAGGCCGGGATGGTGAGCGCGGTCATGCCGCTTTCGCCATCGGGACCAATGGCGGTGCCGATGGGCACTTCGCTGGCGATCCCGCCGGGCTCGCCCATCGCAATGGCGCGATAGGGTTCGCCCAGCACGACCGGCCCGCCGGCCTGGACGAATTCGCCCGGTGTCGCGGGCAGCCCTGCAGGCACGCCGTCCATCACTTCGAGCGCCACGCCTTCGGCGCTGCCGTCGAACAACATGAAACCGATCCGGCCCGCCGCTTCGGGCACTGCGATTGCGAAGGCACCGGTGGGGCCGGTGGTCGTCTCGGCGATATTGCCGCCGGGCATGTCGATGGCGATCTGCGTTTCTTCGCGCGGCTCTTCCTCGGCATCGAGTACCACGCCTGAGAGCATCCCCCCGGCAAGCGCGGCGGGCGGCATCACCAGCCGGCTGGTGCGTGTATCCGGGACTGCGCTTTGCTGCGTCGGAGCCGGCAGAGTTCGCGGGCGGTAAAAAGGCGGCGGCGAAGGCAGGGTGCGCGGTGCGCCGGTGAACACCGACCAGATGTCCACTGTGACCCGCGAATATAATCTCGCTTGTTCGGCGCAGCTTTCCGCGCAGCGTTTCCATTCCTCATATAGCGTGCGCATGATCTCGTATTTTGCGCTCGCATCGCCCTCCGCGCGGGTGGCCGCACTTTCGGCCGCGGCTGCTTCCTGTTCGGCCTGATTGGCTTCCTGGCGCTTCTCTTCGGCCCATCGGCGTGCGCTGGCGGGATGGATATTGGCCAGCTCGCCCGCGATCCGCAGCCTTTCCGCTTGCGTAGTGGCGGCGGTCAGTTCGGCCTGAAGCCTCTGGTAGTCCGCCGCATCCTGCTCCGCATCGGCCTCCGCCTGCGCCGCTTCCGCCGCTTTCTGGTTGGCGGTTTGCCGCTTGCCGTCTGCATTCTGCCGCACCCGCTGAGCATCGCGCAGCGCACGTTCATAGGCGCGCTGGGCATCGAGGAAGGCCGCATAGGCCGGCTCGCACCGCTGGCGGCAAATCCGCTCTTCGACAGTGGTGGTTGGGCCGCCCGCGCTTGCTCCGGCATCGTCGCCGGAACTTTCTGCACCAGTGCTTCCGGCACCGGCGCCTGTTGCGATGCCCGTCGGTACGCCATGGACGTAGCGGTTGCATAGCGCCTGTAACTGGGCGACCGCATCGCGTAGCCGACTGGCCAGCTGATCGAGCTGAGGATCGGGCGGCTGGGCCGTGGCCGCAGCCATGGTGATGTTCCGCATCTGGACGCTCAGCGCCATTACCGAAGTGCCGCAGGCCAGCGTGTCGAAATTGGTGAGGATGGTCACCATCGATCCGCTGGCGCTGGCGAGACGCGATCCCGTGCGTCCGGCGATCTGGCCGCCCTGCATGGCAAGCTGCTCCGCGATGGAGGCGGCGTTATTGGCCTGGTTGAGGATTTCCTCGGTCTGCGCTTCGGTCGGTTGCGCCCATGCCGGGTCGGGCGTAATTGTGAAGGCGCCTGCCGCAAAGAGCACAACGGCCAGGAAACGCACCAACGGTCGGACTGTATTCGGTCGCATAATAGCCCCCTGCCGCTGGGCGGCATTTCGTGCGACCGATGACCCGAAGATAGCCGATTTCGGGGATGGGGCAAAGAGACCGCGTCTTGCCGCCTCGTGCAGAGCCGTGCGATAGGACAGGCGAGAGGAGATCAGCGATGGCCACCCAGCTCAAGCACAAGCCCGAATGCAGCGAAGCGGAATGGAAGGCGCGGCAGGATCTCGCCGCCTGCTACCGCATCTTCGACCATCTCGGCTGGTGCGAGTCGATCTACAATCACATCACCTTGCGCGTGCCGGGCGAGGAGGCATTCCTGATCAACCCGTTCGGCCTGCTATGGTCCGAAGTCACCGCCTCCAATCTCGTCAAGGTCGACAGCGAGGGCAACAAGCTCGACGGCAGCCCGCACTGGGTCAATCTCGCCGGCTTCACCCAGCATGCGGTGTTCCACAAGCAGCTGCCTTGGGCACATGCGATCGTCCATACGCATACGCCCGACACGATGGCAGTGTGCTCCAGCGAAGAGGGCCTCACGCCGACCAATTTCTATTCCTGCTTCTTCGAAGGCGAAATCGGGTATCACGATTTCGAGGGGATCACTGTGCGCCCGGAGGAAGGCGAACGGCTCATCCAGAATCTCGGCAATCACCGTGTGCTGATGCTGCGCAACCACGGTCCGGTGGTCATGGGCGAGACGATTCCCGAGATGTTCCTCAAATATTACATGCTTCAGCGCGCCTGCGAGATACAGGTCAAGACCTGCTCGCTCGGTAAGCCGATCCGCGTCCCGCCCGAAGTGGTCGAGGTGCACCAGCACGATCGCGACAAGATGCTCGCGGCCGGTTTCGGTGTGCTCGATTTCGAGGCCTGGAAACGCAAGATCGACACGATAGACAAGAGCTGGCGCGAATAGGCCATGCACAGCCGCTCCTGCCCTCGCTGTGCCGGCCGCATGGCGCGCGGTTTCGTGATCGACGCGACGGATTCGGCCAGGAAGGTCAGCCAGTGGGTTGAAGGCGAGCCGGAAAAAAGCATGTGGACCGGGGTCAAGCTGAAGGGACGCAAGCTGATCGATATCGAGACCTTTCGCTGCGAGCGGTGCCATTTACTGGAAGCCTATGCGCCGGGCTGAACCAATATGACCAGCATGACGGTGAACGAGCGGCCGGTCCGCTTCGACATGGACCCGGATACACCGCTGCTCTTCGCGCTGCGCGAGGCGGCGAACCTCACCGGCACGAAATATGGCTGCGGAGTTGGCGATTGCGGCGCCTGCATGGTGATTGTGGACGGCGAGGCGCTGAGGAGCTGCCTGGTCACCATCGCCGAGGCGGAAGGGCGCAATATCGTAACGATTGAGGGACTGAGCCGCGATCGCTCGCATCCGGTGCAGCAGGCGCTGGTGGCCGAGCAGGCGATCCAATGCGGCTTCTGCACCTCGGGCATAGTCATGGCCGCTGCCTCGCTGATCGACCGGAATCCTTCACCCAGCCGGGCGGACATCGAAGAG
>DASWIR010000053.1:0-7906 GCA_036397575.1 Alteraurantiacibacter sp.
GTCCCTGGCTGAGCGGGATCGGGAATTCGCCGCCAGCAAGAAATTCGGCGGTTTCGCCCGAAAGCGCGGTCAGATTTGGCTGCGAAAGGGTGGTCACCAATCCATCGCGCTCTGCGAGGTCCAGCGCTCCCATCAAATCGAGGCCGAGAAACCGTCCTGCGCCGCCCAGCGTGGTGCCAGGGGTAATCGACGAAATGGCGTTCGCCCCTTGCTCAAGATTCGGCTTCAACCCCGGACCGACGCCGAGCATCGGTGCACCCGGGCCCCACTCAGTGGTAAGCTGCCGACCTTGCCCGATGCCGAATTGGAAACCGCCGCTCGAATCGGCGCTCATCAGGTTTGCCCCTAACGTCCGCACCAGCGAGCGGCTCACTTCGGCGATGCGGACCTGCAGATTGACCTGCAGCGGGGTCGCCATCTTGAGGCGTGAAATGACATTGGCGCCGTTACCGACAAAGGCGGTTACCAGGCGCTCGGCCTCGGCGGCATCTTCCGGCGCGGCAACCGTGCCGGTCAGCAGCACGGTGTTCGACCCCATCGTCGCGACCGAGATTTTCGCTTCCGGCATGGCCAGGGTGAGCATCTGGTCGACACTGTCGAGGTTGGAGCCGACACGCACATTGGCGGACCAGATCACATTGCCCGCAGCGTTGCTGACATACAGCGTGGTCTCGCCGCCGGAGCGGCCGAAGATGTAGAGCTGACGATTGGATTTGACCTGGACGTCGGCAATGGAATCATTGGCGATGAACACATCGGCCATTGTGCCGGGCACGCTGATCAGCTCGCCACGTCCGATGGAGATGACGATTTCGCTGGCCGGACGAATGATCGCCTGGGCATGAGCCGGGGCGATGGGTGCCGCGGCGAAAGGCAGGATGGCGCAACTGGCGCACATCATGGTGGCTATAAGGCGGCGTTTCATGAGTTTGCCCCTCGTTTCGGTTCGCTGTGCCATATTGGCGTGGATGTGGTTGGAGTTAGCTGCGGTGCGGGTCACTGGATCACCTGTGTGGCCTGCACCGCCGGCATCATTGCTCCGACTTGACCCATGCCGTTGGCCTGGCTGCTCACGAGTCCGTTTGCGCCATTGATATTGACGGCGCTTGCGTTCTTGCCCCGCGTCACGCGGACCTGCGGTCCGGTGTCACGTTTGAAAGCACTGCTCTGGAAGCGCGACACCTCGCCGCCGGTGACAAAGCTGCCGAGTTTGTCGTTCGGCGTATTCATCGCCGTGCGGAGGATTTCTTCTTCCTCCGACGGGCTTACGCCGTCCGGCACGTCCACTTCGCCGGATGCAATTGCACGCTCGAGTTCGGCCTGATTGTCGGCCAGCGAACGAAGCGACAGGCTCAGCGTGCCGATCGTCTGCGCTACCGCGAGCTTCTCAGCGATCTTCGGCGTCACTTCGACCGTGACCATGCGGAATGTTTTGACCACGGTCTTGCCTTTTTCGGTGGTCCTGGATTCGGTCTTCTGGTCGGTTGCCAGCACGCGCAGGTTGCGCATGATGGTCTCCGAAGTCTTCAGGCTGCCGCCCTCGGCGCCGCTCACCGTCTGGGTCAGGACGAGGTCGACACGGTCGCCCGGAAAGACGAAGCCGGCCACGCCGGTGCGGGCCGAAACCGAAACGGTCACCGCGCGCATGCCCGGGCCAAGCGCCGCCGCCAGGAAGCCGCGGTCGCCAGGGGCAACAAGCGTGCCCTGCGTCACCGGTTCACCGGCTGTCACGGGATGGCGTACGACCGTGCCCAGGAGCTGGGTCATGTCGGCTTCGCCCTCGAGGAAATAGGCGTCCTGCACCATTTCTTCCGGCCACAACTGATAGGCCACGGCATCGGCCGTGATGATGGTGCCGACGGGCAGCGCGCGCTGCGCGACAAGAACCTTCGGTCCCTGCGGTGCAGCCTGTTGGGCTTCCGCTTGCGGGGCACCAGCCCCGGCGAACATGCTCCGTGCAGCCAGGGCAGTGCCGATCGCGATGACCAGCGCCCCTAGCAGCAGTACCAGCTTCTTCCTGTCCATGGTGCTTCAAGCCCCTTCTTTGGCCGTTACGTTTGGTTGAAACGCACTTATGACCGTAATGGTTAAAATCGGGTTCAACCCGACACCCCGGTGAAATTGCCTGCAGCTGGCAGGTAATTGGTTCCGATCACCCACAGGCCCGCCGACGCGATCGCCACTCCATAGGGAATGGCGAGCCGGCCCTTGCGGCGGCGCATGACGTGCCAGGCGCCGAGCACGAGAGTCAGCGCCCCGCCCAGCAGGGCCATGATGATCAGGAGATTCAGAAACAGCAGCGGCGGCACCCACAAGGCGAGCGCCGTAAGCAGTTTGACGTCGCCGCCTCCCATCGCGCGAATCGCAAAGAGGCCGGCGCAGACGGCGAAAGTAGCCAGCGCGATGCCAAGCTGAATCGCAATATCGGGCCACAGTGCAAGCCCGCTGGCCCACCAGAAAAGCGGGGCTCCCAGCGCAATGGCTGCATTGAGCCAATTGGCGATCTGGCGGGAGCGAATATCGGTGATGGCTGCGATCACGAGCGCGATTGCCAATGCGGCAAGCAGTCCATACTGAAGCGGCGCGTAATCCATGAAATCCCCTGTGTCCGGGATCAGGCTTACCAAGCAGGGCTTACTAAAAAGTAACCACCGTCGGGAGGTTGGAATTAGGCACGCTGATCAGCCAAGACCGGGCCCTGGCCGCGCAGGGGCGTCATTCATGCGCCGGGCGATCCCTGCGGCCGCAGTGGAAACCAGCTGGCACTTGCCCGGTGGACACCCGATCCGGCGCATCGACTGGCCGGTTCCTGCGGGTCCGGCAAAAGGGTCGCTGCTCTTCATGCCCGGCCGCGGCGATGCCTATGAGAAATATCTCGAGACTTTCGATCACTGGGCGCGTGCGGGGTGGCAGGTGAGCGCGGCGGACTGGCGCGGGCAGGCCGGGTCGGGCCGGCTGGGCGCCGACAAGGTTACCGGCCATGTCGACGACTTCTCGACCTGGATTGGCGACCTCGCTGCCTTGTGGAGCGACTGGAAGGCCGAGCGGCCAGGTCCATATGTGCTCGCCGGTCATTCGATGGGCGGGCACCTGGCATTGCGCGCGGTGATGGAGCAGGCGGTGGATCCGGATGCGCTGGTGCTCTCCGCGCCCATGCTGGGTTTCCATGGCATCCTGCCGCGTCCTGCCATGCATCGGATCGCATCGTTCATGGCCGGCATCGGGGACCCCAGGCGCCCGGCCTGGAAATGGAGCGAGAAGCCAGGCGAGGTTCCTGCAGGGCGCAACCTGCTGCTCACACATGATGATGACCGTTATGCCGACGAGCTGTGGTGGCGCAAGCAGCGGCCCGAACTCGTCATGGGGCCGGGGAGCTGGGGCTGGGTCGAACGCGCCTATGCTTCGATCGAGGCGATTTTCGCGCCGGGCGCGCTGGAAGCAGTCGAGATTCCGACCTGCATTATTGCGACGGCCGCAGACAGGCTGGTGAGGTATCGCGCCACCGCCGAAGCGGCGCGGCGGCTTCCCAATGCCGAGCTGCTGACCTTCGGCAGGGAAGCAAGGCACGAAATCCTGCGTGAGGAAGATAGCGTGCGCGATCGCGCGCTGGCCTTCATCGACACCTTCCTCGATCGCATTGCCGCGCAAGGGGCCGCGCAAGGAACCGGGCAAGCCCATTGAGTGACGCGTTCGACATTGCAATTATCGGCGCGGGGATCGCCGGGGCGAGCATTGCCGCCGAGCTGGGGCCGCATGCGCGCGTTGCCTTGCTCGAAGCGGAAGACCAGCCCGGCTACCATTCCACGGGGCGCTCTGCGGCCTTCTGGGCTCAGACCTATGGCGGACCCAGGATCCAGCCGCTGACAAGCGCGTCCGGATCGTGGCTCGATGCACACGGCTTTCTCGGCCCGCGCGGGGCACTCAATATAGCGCGCGCGGGGCAGGAAGACCGGGTCGAGGCGATGCTGCGCGATTTCGCAGCTGCGGGAGTCAGAATCGAGCGGATGGACCGCAAGGCGCTGGAAGCGCGCCTGCCCGGCCTGCTGCCCGAATGGCAAAGCGGCGCTTGGGAGCCGGATTGCCGCGACATCGACGTGGCGGCCATGCTGGCACATTATCTCGGCGCGGCGCGGCGGGCCGGTGTCGCGCTCTTCACCCGTACACCGGTTTCGCGGATCGAATGGAACGGACACTGGCACATTACGGCGCAGAGCGGGGCGGAGTTCGCCGCCGCGCTGATCGTCAACGCTGCGGGCGCCTGGGCGGATGAGGTCGCGCGGATAGCGGGTATCGCCCCGCTCGGGCTGCAGCCTATGCGGCGGACCATCGCCCAGCTCCGCACACAGCCCGCCGCGCCTGCCGATCTGCCGCTGGTGATCGACATAGAAGGCTCGTTCTATTTCAAGCCCGAGAACGGACGTCTGTGGCTCAGCCCGCATGACGAAACGCCAACTCCGCCCTGCGATGCCGCGCCGGAGGAGATCGACGTCGCGCTGGCGATCGACCGCATGCAGCACGTAATCGATTGGACGGTCGAGCGTGTGGAACATCGCTGGGCCGGGCTAAGGACTTTCGCTCCGGACCGGCTGCCGGTCTATGGCCGCGATCCGGCAAGGCCGGAGTTCGCTTGGTTCGCGGGTCAAGGTGGCTTCGGCATCCAGACTGCGCCGGCTGCGGCACGGCTCACCGCGCAGCGCCTTCTGGGCCATGCGCCGGACGAGATGACCGAAGCGATCGATCCCGAGGCCTACGATCCGGCACGGTTTCTCTAGCAACGAGCCGACATCGCCGACACGATCGGCTGTGCCGATTTCGACAGATTACCCGATTGCTGCCTGTTCCGCCGCAGCGCTGGCCAGGCGGTCCGCCCGCTCGTTTTCCAGGTGGCCATTATGCCCTTTGACCCAAGTCCAGCTGACCTGATGGCGCGACACCGCTTCGATCAGTTCGTGCCATAGATCCTGGTTGCGCACCGGCTGCTTGCTGGCGTTCTTCCACCCGCGCTTCTGCCAGCCGTCGAGCCATTTTGTCATGCCGTCCAGCACATATTTGCTGTCGGTATGAATATCGACCTCGCAAGATTCGATCAGCGCGTTGAGCCCGCGAATGACCGCGGTCATCTCCATCCTGTTATTGGTCGTGTCGGGATCGCCGCCCGATATTTCCTTTTCATGGGCACCCATGCGCAGGATAGCCGCCCAGCCGCCGGGGCCGGGATTGCCTTTGCAGGATCCATCGGTGAACAGTTCGACGTGTTTCATGACACCTGCTTGCCTCAAGCCATTCAGAAATTGAAGGCTCTTGCGCCTTGCGCACCATAGAAGGACAGGCGGCGGGCGAAATCCATCGGATCTTTGCGCGTCACCATCGCATCGGCTGGCGTGTTGAGCCAGTCATAGGCGCGGCTGGAGATGAAGCGCATCGCCGCGCCGCGCGCCAGTACGGGCAATGCTGCACGTTCTTCCGGCGAGACCGGCCGGACAGTCCCATAACCCGCCAGCAGGGCGGAGGATATCTCCGGCAGGAACTCCCCAGCGGAGGTGAAGCACCAGGCGGCATGGGTCACGGCGATGTCATAGGTCAGCATGTCGGTGCAGGCGAAATAGAAGTCGATAAGCCCACTGACTTTCTCATCGAGCATCAGCACATTGTCCGGGAACAGGTCGGCATGCACGGTGCCGCGCGGCAGATCGTCGGGCCAGTTTGCGTCGAGAAATGCGAGTTCCGTTTCGACCAGGCCGGGCAGCGATCGGTCGATGGATGCAAGGCCTTCCTTGCCGCAACCATCCAGCAGGCGATGCCATTCGGAAAGCCCCATCGCGTTTGCGCGCACTGCCGGGTAGTCCTGCGCCGCGAGATGGATGCCGGCGAGCGCCGCGCCGACCGCCCGCGCCTGAGCCGGTGTCGGCCTGCCGATCGAAACGCCGGGCAGAAACTGGATCAGCGCCACCGCTTTGCCTGCCTCGCCAGGCGAGCCAATCATGCGGTAAGCCGCGCCCTCGGAATCGTGGATCGTGCGCGGGACGGGGCAGCCGCGTCCGGAGAGGTGATCGAGCAGGCCCAGGAAAAACGGCAGGTCGGAAAGCTCGATGCGGAATTCGTACATGGTGAGGATGAAGCGGGCTCCTTGCCCATCGCTACCGGTAGTCTCGATCAGCCAATTGCTGTTCGAAACTCCCTCGGCGATGCCTTTGGCCGAAACTAGGTCGCCCACATCGTAGGCATGGACCAGATCCGCCAGATCCTCGGCCGAAAGATGGGTATAGACGGCCAAACGCCTGCTACTCCGTCAATTGACGCGGGAGCTTGAAGATCATCTTCTCCTCGGCCGTGACGAATTCGCGCTTCTCGACGGCGCGCCATTCGCCGAGCCGCTCGACCACTTCGCGCACCAGCGCCTCGGGCGCGGAAGCTCCAGCCGTAATTCCCAGCGTGCGGACACCCTCCAACCATTGCGGGTCGATATCGGTCGCCCGCTGGATCAGTTTCGCATCGGTACCGCAACGTTCGGCGACTTCCACCAGCCGGAGGGAATTGGAGGAATTGGGTGCGCCGATCACCAGCATCAGGTCGCAGGAAGTTGCGATTTCCTTCACCGCCGCCTGCCGGTTGGATGTGGCGTAACAGATATCCTCCGCCTTCGGCCCGACTATACTGGGATACCGTACCCTCAGAGCCTCCACGATTTGTGCCGTATCGTCGACCGACAATGTCGTTTGCGTAAGGAAGGCGAGTTCCTGTTCGGGCGGGAAGGGCAGTGCGGAAACATCTTCCAGCGTTTCGATCAGCGTCATCGTCCCTTCGGGCACCTGGCCGAATGTGCCGATTACTTCCGGATGGCCCTTGTGGCCGATGAAGACAATGTGCCGTCCCGCCTTCAGCTGGCGTTCGGCCTGGCGGTGAACCTTGCTGACCAGCGGGCATGTGGCGTCGAGGTAATCGAGCCCGCGTTCCTCAGCCGCAGCGGGTACCGATTTGGGTACGCCGTGGGCGCTGAATATGACCGGTGCGCCATCGGGCACGGCGTCCAGCTCGTCGACGAATATTGCCCCCTTGGCCTTGAGCTCGTCGACCACGTAGCGGTTGTGCACGATTTCGTGGCGGACATAGACCGGCGGGCCGTAGCGTTCGAGCGCGCGCTCGACGATTTCGATGGCACGGTCTACCCCGGCGCAGAAGCCGCGCGGTGCAGCTACCAACACGTTCAGCGGCAGTTCGGCCCTGGTCTTGCCGTCGTGAAAGGGTGCATTCATCCTGGCGCCTCTAGCGGTTGTGGGGCGCGGGCGAAAGAGCTAGGGCAACGCCCGGCAAATCGAAATGCGGAGCGTGGGTTGATGCGAATTTCCAAGGCAGTCTGGTTCGTTGCGGCGGCCCCGCTTGCGCTTGCGGGGTGCAGCTCCAGTGGCCAGCTGGTCGTCGATCAGGGCGTGGGCATCACCGCGCTGCGCTCGGTCTGCCCGGCGGTGGGCATTCCCGACTATACGGGCGATATCACCCTGTTCACATCGCCTACCGGGCGCACTGCCGATGCGATCGACATGGTCGCGGCGATGACCAATGTGCGGACCACCTGCAATCCGGACGGGGAAGAGGTGTTCGCTCAGGTTGACTTCGACGTGTACGCAAGACGCCTCAACACCGCGGGCGCCCGTACCATGGAAATTCCCTATTTCGTTACCGTCCTGCGCGGGGGCGACTCCGTGGTCAGCAAGCGCGTGGGTACGGTGACACTGAGTTTTGTCGACGGGCAGGAACGCGCCGAAGGGAAGGGAACGGCAGCTGCCTATGTGAACCGCGCCGAAGCCACCTTGCCGCCCGATATTCGCGAGCGCATCACGAGAAAACGCAAAGCGGGCGATACCGATGCGGCCGTCGACCCGCTGACCGAGCCCGATGTGCGCGCCGC
>DASWIR010000054.1:0-5567 GCA_036397575.1 Alteraurantiacibacter sp.
CTGGCTCCACATCAGGCGAACTGGTCGTCGCTTGGTAGTGTAGCCGCCGAACCGGCCGAATTTATGATCGGCGATCCTGTTCTCCAAGTGGTCCGTGTGGCCGGTGTAGAATGAGCCATCGGCACAGAGTAGCATGTAAACGTAAAAGGCCATGAAAGCGAACGTACCGCCAATTCGTCCTTCGACAAGCTCAGGACGAACGGAAATGGATTGATTGCGTATTCTATTGCCGGGCCGCTGTGAAGGCCTGAGCCCGGCGGATTTCCTAGAACTGGATTGGAATCATGGGGACTAACCCCACTTCACCTCGGGCGGCAGGCTCATCAGGATGGCATCCACATTGCCGCCGGTCTTCAGACCGAACAAGGTTCCCCGGTCGTAGACCAGGTTGAACTCGGCATAGCGGCCGCGCCATTCGAGCTGCTGCTGCTTGTCCGCATCGGTGAAGTCCATCCCCATGCGCCGCCGCACGATCTCGGGGAACACATCGAGGAAGGCGCTGCCGACATCACGCGTGAAGGCGAAATTGCGCTCCCATTCCGGCTCGTCTCCGCATTCGAGATGGTCGTAGAAGATCCCGCCCACGCCGCGCGCCACGCCGCGATGCGGGATGAAGAAATAGTCGTCGGCCCATTTCCTGAAGCGCTCGTAATAGGTCGGGTTGTGGCCTGCGCAGGCGGCCCGAAAGGCGGCGTGGAAAGCCTGTGTATCCTCGTCATAGGGAATCGGAGGATTGAGGTCCGCTCCGCCGCCGAACCATGCTTTGCTGGTGGTGAGGAAACGCGTGTTCATATGCACGGCCGGCACATGCGGGTTGGCCATATGCGCAACGAGACTGATGCCTGTGGCGGTGAAGCCAGGATTCTCTTCGCCCGCGCCGTGGATCGTGCCGGCGAACTCAGACGCGAAATTGCCGCGCACGGTGGAGACATTGACTCCGACCTTCTCGAAGACCTTGCCCTTCATCACTCCGCGCACGCCGCCGCCGGGATCCTCGTTCCCCTCTTCCTCGCGGTCCCATGAGATATATTCGAATGCGGCATCGCTGCCTGCCTCGCGCTCGATCTCTTCGAAGGCGGTGCAGATGCGGGTGCGCAGGTCTTCGAACCAATCGCGGGCTCGGGATGTTTGGGTCGACCAGTCGGACATATCTATCTCGTCATTGCGAGGGGCAAAGCCCCGCGGCAACCCAGGATAGCACAGCGCCGCTCTGGATTGCTTCGCTACGCTCGCAATGACGAAGCGAAGGGAGGCGTTGCGCGTTCCCTTGCCAAAGCCGGTTCGCTGCGGCAAGGGATGGCGATGGTTCCTGTTTCGTTCACGCTGCAATTCGCCGGTCAGGAATGGCTGCTGACGAAGAGCGGTGCGCTGTTCTGGCCGCGCGAGAACGCCTTGCTGGTTGCCGACCTGCATCTGGAAAAGGGCAGCTTCTACGCGAGGCACGGCCAGATGCTGCCTCCCTATGACAGCCGCGAAACGCTGGAACGTGTGGCGGAAGCGATTCGCGACACCGGGGCGCGGCGCGTCTTCACCCTGGGCGACAATTTCCACGACGACGAAGGGCCCGGCCGACTCGAGCCGCATGCGGCAGGGATGCTGGCAGCGCTTACACGCGCGACCGACTGGGTGTGGATCTCGGGCAATCACGATGCGGGGATGGAGAACGCGGCGGGAGGCACGATCGCGGAGGAACTCGTCGTCTCGGACATCGTGCTGCGCCACCGGGCCCGGCCCGGCGAGACGCGCCCCGAACTTTCCGGTCATTACCATCCCAAAGTGAAGCTGCGCGTGCGCGATCGTTCGGTGCGGCGCGCCTGCGCGGTGATGAGCCGCGGTGCGGAAAACGGCGAACGGATGATCCTGCCGGCCTTCGGTGCGTTCACCGGCGGTATGGATGCAGCCGACCCCGCGATCCGTGAGGCATTGCAGCCCGCAAGCGCGATCGATGCGGTTCTGCATGCGGGCGAACGGCTGGTAACCTTGCCTCTTTGGCGGCAAGCGGCGTGACCTTCCTGCCACGCGGCCAGCCCTTCGGCGCGAGCCCCCTAGCGCGATGAGGCAATTGCAACTAAATAGCCGCGTTCGAGTTTCCCATAAGGCACCCAAGGAGAGCCAGCTATAGCCCGTCCACCCCGGCGCACGTTAAGCCCCCCCGTAAAGAGCGGGCCGCGCTATGACCAAATGATCCAGTCCGAGAAAGTCCGTGTGATCGACGATCAGGGCGAAAATCTCGGTGTGATGTACACCAACGAAGCAATCGAGCAGGCGGCCGAATCGGGCCTCAACCTCGTCGAGGTCTCGCCCAATGCGGACCCGCCGGTGTGCAAGTTCCTCGATGTCGGCAAATTTCGTTACGAGGCCCAGAAGAAGGCCAGCGCCGCGCGCAAGACGCAGAAGACGCAGGACATCAAGGAAATCAAGATGCGGCCCAACATCGACACGCATGATTATGACGTGAAGATGCGCAACGTGAACAAGTTCCTCGAGGAAGGCGACAAGGTGAAGATCACCCTGCGTTTCCGTGGCCGCGAAATGGCGCATCAGGAACTCGGTATGGACCTGTTGCGCCGCGTTCAGGACGACACGGCGGAAATCGCCAAGATCGAAGCCTATCCCCGGCTCGAAGGCCGCCAGATGCTGATGGTACTGTCGCCGAAATAGCGAACACCAAGCGCGGGCGCGGAACCGCGCCCGCGGTCCATCCATTTCCCCTAGCTCGCAGCAAAGGGAAGCAGATGATTATCCAATTCCGCCATTTCGCCGCCTCGACCGCTCTGGTCCTCGCACTGGCCGCCTGCCGGCAAGGCGAGCCGGACGCGCAATTGTCACCATCCGGCGAACAGGCGCCGGCCGATGCTTCGCTTCAAGCCGCCGATGCTGGACTGGCGTCCCTCACTCCCGAAGCAGAGAAGGGCGAGGAAGGCGCGCGCAAAGTGCTGCTGGCCTGGGCCCGGGGAATCGAGTTCAAGCGCTTCGACGAGGCATGGAACCTGTTTGGCGAGGCGGGACGGGAACGCATGAGCGAGGCGGAATTCGCCGCCATGTTCGAAGGGCTGGGCGAGATCGCCGTCGCAATATCGGCCGGCGAGATGGAGGGCGCGGCGGGCTCGCTTTACTTTACTTCGCAGGCGACGATCACCGCCAACGATGCGGAGGGCCGGCCGATCCGCATCGAAGGACCGGTGGTGCTGCGGCGAGTCAACGATGTTCCCGGCGCGAGTGAGGAGCAGCTCCGCTGGCACATCGAAAGCGCGGACCTGACCTGGACGCATTAGCGTCAGCCGGGTGCAGTCGGCTCCCACAATTCGATCGGATTGCCGTCGGGGTCGTGGATCCGGGCGAAGCGGCCAATGCCTTCCATTTCCTCACGATGGCTCGCTTCAATTCCCGCAGTGGCGAGGCGCGCAAGAAGCGCTTCAAGCCCCGATACCCTGAAATTGAGCATCACCTGCCGGTCGGCTGCGAAATAGTCGCTGCTGGCTGGGAATGCGGCGAAGACCGTGTCACCCGCCTCCTGTGCCCAGGTCCAGTTGCCGTCAGGGTCGGATTTGCCGGCCTCGGTGGCGGTGAATTCGAGATGCTCGCGGTACCAGCCCGCAAGCCGCGCGGGGTCCTCCGAACGGAGGAACACCCCGCCGATCCCCAGAACTTTGCCATCCACCATGGGGCTCTCCTTTGCCGTTGCCGTTCACAAGGCTAGGGTGGGTGGAGAAAAGGGCAAGGGGAGGTTCGGGGTTGGCGGCAAAACGCATCGGTTTCCTTGGCGGTGTCGCCGCATTCCTGCTGGTGCTCGTCCTGCCGGCGCCTGCCTCCATGCCGGACCCGGCGTGGATCGTCGCGGGACTGGTTGCCTGGATGGCGGCGTGGTGGATGACCGAAGCGGTGCCGCTGAGCGTCACTGCACTGCTTCCCTTCCTCATCCTGCCCCTATTCGGGGTGATGGGCGCCAACCCGACCGCCGCGGCCTATTATTCGCCGATCATCTTCCTGCTGCTGGGCGGAGCCTTCATCGCGCTCGCGATCGAGCGGACCGGCCTGCACCGCCGCCTTGCCCTGGCGCTGCTCAAGAGCGTCGGCCATGGCGGTGGAGCCATGCGGCTCATGCTGGCCTTCATGATCGCCGCGGCTGTCCTGTCCATGCTGATCTCCAACACGTCGACCACTCTTATCATGATGCCGGTCGCGCTCGCCGTGCTGGCCGGCGGCGGGCTGGCGGTAAGCGAGCGCGAGGGCCTCTCGGGTGGATTGCCCATTGCCATTGCTTTCGCCGCTTCGATCGGCGGGCTCGGTACGATCGTCGGCTCGCCCACCAATGCCATCGCGGTCGGCCTGCTCGACTCGCTGACCGGCGTCAGGATCAGTTTCATCCAGTGGATGGCCTTCGGCATTCCCGTCGCCATACTCGGCATCCCGCTGGCCGCATGGATCATCGGCAAGGTCCAGAATGTTGCCGCCCATCCCTTCGACAGCGACGCGGCGCGCGAAGCGATCGACGATCACAGGCCATGGACCATACCCGAAAAGCGCCTGGTGCCGGTGGTCGCGATCACCTTTCTCTTCTGGATGAGCCAGCCGCTGCTCGAACCGCTGCTGCCCGAAGGTGCGCTGACCGACGGAACCATTGCCATTGCCGCAAGCTTCGCCTTGTTCCTCCTGCCCGACGGAACGGGCCGCAAGCTGCTCAACTGGGAAGAGGCCGACCGCGCGCCCTGGGGCGTTTTGCTGATGTTCGGCGGCGGGCTGGCGGTCGCGGCGGGAATGAGCGCATCGGGCCTCGCCGACTGGCTGGGCGAAGCGCTGCTGCCGCTCGGCACGCTGCCGCTGGTGGTGATTGCGCTGGCGGTGGTCGCGATGGTGATCGTGATCACCGAATTCGCCAGCAATGTTGCGACGGCAAGCGGGATCATTCCCGTGGTTGCGAGCCTTGTCGCCGCCCTGGGCGCCGATCCACTGCTGCTGGCCATGCCCGCCGCGCTCGCGGCGAGCTGGGGCTTCATGCTGCCTTCGGGCACGGGTCCCAACGCGATCGCCTGGTCGACGGGACGGGTTGCGCTGCCGCGCATGGTCAAGGCCGGGATCTGGCTCGACCTTTCCGGCGCCTTCCTGCTTGTCGGCGTGTGCTGGGCAGTCGCCGCTTTCTTCTGACTGGCGCGACAAGCCGGATTTGGTTACTAAAGAAACCATGCCCACGCCTCCAATCGTCCCGCCCACGCCGCGGCGCAAGCCCAAGCCCGAAGTCACCACACTGGGTGGGCGCGAACTCAAGCCTTCCACGCTGATGATGGGATATGGCTACGATCCGGCTCTGTCCGAAGGATCGCTGAAGCCTCCGATCTTCCTCACCAGCACATTCGCCTTCGAGAGCGCGGCCGCAGGCAAACGCCATTTTGAAGGAATCACCGGCTTGCGCGAAGGCGGGGCGGAGGGCCTCGTCTATTCGCGCTTCAATGGCCCGAACCAGGAAATCCTCGAAGACCGTCTGGGCATCTGGGATGGGGCGGAAGATGCGCTGGTCTTTTCGAGCGGCATGTCGGCCATCGCCACGCTGCTCCTCGCCTGGTGCGGGC
>DASWIR010000055.1:0-1725 GCA_036397575.1 Alteraurantiacibacter sp.
ATCGGGGCCTTTCCCGGTGCGCACGGAGTGGTTGCCGACCTCGGTGGGGGCAGCCTGGAACTTGTTTCGATCGAGAAGGGACAGTGCCATCATGGCACCAGCCTGCCGCTCGGCACTCTGCGTCTGCCCAAGCTGCGGCAGAAGGGCATGCGCGGTTTCAACCGTGCCGTCGAAAAGGCGCTCGCCAGGGCTGGCTGGGCGAGCGAGCATCCGGGCCCACTCTACCTGGTCGGGGGCACGTGGCGAGCTTTTGCCGCCTACGCCTTGAAGCGCCAGAAGCATCCGCTGTCGGACCCGCATGCGCTTTCGCTCGATGTCGCAACCGCCGATAAATACGCCAAGCGCCTGGCGCGTTCGGAGCCTGGCGATCTGATCGCAATGGGCATTCCCGAACTGCGTGCCCATTCGCTTCCCGATGCGGCCGCCATGCTGCGGACCATGCTGGCCGACCTCAAACCCAGCGCACTTGTCGTTTCTTCGTGGGGACTGCGCGAGGGGCTGTTGTTCCAAAAACTGAGCCCGGCAGCGCGCAACCAGGATCCGTTACTGGCCGGTATCGCGCATTTCGCCGTACCGCGCGGCGCATCCATCACCCGTGCGGCCACGATAGCCGGATGGACGGTCGAAGCCGCCAATGGCGACGGCAATGGCTCGGAACGGCTGCGTCTCGCCGCTACCGTGCTCGCGCTGGCAGCCAGCCAGCTGGAGCCGAACATGCGTTGGCGCCATGCGATCGACTGGGCGTTGCACAAGCGCTGGGTCGGGCTCGACATGCCGGGCCGTGCGCAGATCGCCGCCGCCCTGTGCGGCTCCTTCGGCAAGACCGATCTTCCGGGCGATCTCCGGGCATTGGCAACCGAAGCGCAATTGCGCGAGGCGGTCGCCTGGGGACTCGCTGCGCGTCTGTGCCGCCGTGTCGGGGCCGGCGCTCAGATATCGCTGCTGGCCAGCCGGCTCGAGCGGGACAGGAAGCGGCTCGTACTGACCGTCGACGAAAGCCGCGCCGCGCTCGCTACCGACCGCGTAAAGGGGGAACTCGCCGTGCTGGCGGGCTGGCTCGGCCTCGATCATCAATTGCGGATCGCAAAAGTGCCGATGACGCGCTGAGCCCCGCTCAATCGGCGTCGAACGACTTCATTCCGTAAGGCAGCTCCGAGGTCCATGCCTGGATCTCGGCAATTCGGCCTCGATCGAAGCGGAACAGCTCGACCACCTGGTAGGTCAGCGGATAGCCGCTGCCCGATGTCGCCGGCAGATCCTCGAAAGTACGGTAGACGATAAGTCCGCGCGCCTCGTCTACTACCAGCACTTCGCGGTCGCGCACATCGGCTATCGCAGCGAGCGCTGGGCCGCCGAAGGGGGACACGCAATCCGCCACATCCTGTCCGTTGACGAACCAGCGGCAGTCGCGATTGACGACCTGCGGTGCGGCGCCATGCGCGTTCATCGCCGCATAGACCTGCTCCGCACCTTGCTCCATCGCCATACGTACCGTGCGGCGCCCTTGCGGCAGCTCGGCATATTGCGGCGTAGCGACCGGCTCCGCATAAGGCCCGGCATATTCCTTGCGCCTGATCAGCGCGTCGATCCCGCCGACCCCGTTTGCCGTGCCGGTGACCATCATCGCCGCCCAGGCGGGCTGGCCGTGTTCTTCGATCCGGCCGATCCACACCGCCTTGCCGGTCTGCGGATCGGCGACGATCAGAGGCTTCGTGTCGATCGTCT
>DASWIR010000056.1:0-8142 GCA_036397575.1 Alteraurantiacibacter sp.
AGCAGAACTCGATGCGCGACGCGATCCTCGCCGCGCTCAACTTCAACATCTTCGCCCGCCATGCCGATCGAGTGCGAATGGCCAATATCGCGCAGATGGTGAACGTGCTCCAAGCCATGATCCTGACCGATGGGCCCGAAATGGTGCTCACCCCGACTTATTGGGTGCACAAGCTCTACCTGCCGATGCAGGACGCGACCTTCATCCCGGTGGAATTCGATGCGGGCGAATACCGCCACGGCGAGATCGTCCTGCCGGGCGTGGACGCAGTTGCAATGCGCGATGCCCAAGGCAAGCTGTGGCTCTCGCTCGTCAATCTCGACGCGCACGAAGCCAAGGACATCTCGGTCGAGATCCCCGGAGTTTCGGTGCGCGGGGCTAGAGGCGAGGTATTGACCGCGCCGGAAATCGACTCGGTCAACACCTTAGAGGCGCCCGATGCCGTCGCTCCGAAACCCATCAGCGGTACCGTAAACGACGGCACCGTGCGGATGACACTACCGAGCAAGTCTGTGACGATGATCGCGATCGAGGAGTGATGGAAATGCTCCTCAGGCAGACGAGCGACGACGGCCCTTGGCAATCCAAAGCCATACCCCAGTCAGAAGTCGATCTCCACACCCAGCCGTATCGATCGCGGCTTGAGCGATGTGATCTGATCGAAATCGTGTAGTTGGAAAGGTGATCCAAGGGCGAACCGATTGCCCTTGGAATCGAGCAGATTGGTCAGCGCCAGGCTGTAGTGGGTGCGGCCCCGACCGAGCCGCACCTCAAGGCCGGTATCGAAATAATCTCCCTGCAGCCTGCCGAGCAGGGCTCCCACGCCAAGGACCGACTTTCCGACATATCGCCCGAAGCCGGTGAGTTCGAAATCGGTATCCGCGCCAATGGCAGTGCTCCAGGTAAAGGCAAGTCTGCCGATAGCATCCGCTATATTCGGCAACCGATCGAATTCCGACAGGGCTGTCTCAGGGAAGACCGCACGCAGAATTTGCGCCTGATCGGTCACACGGCTGCTGTTGAAATAGACCGACCCGTCCAGCGAAAGCGACGGCAACGGGCGCCAGCGGCCCGATACACCGACCGAAAGGACACGGCCATCGCCGACATTGGCTGTGGTGGGAAAGCCGAATCCGTCGATGAGATCGGCCTGGATGTTACTCCAGTCAGTCCACGACGCGCTGGCTTCCAGTTCGAAGTCGGCTCCGCGATAACGCGCCCCGCCCTCGACCATTTGCAGCTGGTCGGCCTCGTAGCGCTGCACGAATTCGCGGCGAACGGCGATCCCGCCCGGACGGAAGCCCTCCTGATAGCGCGCGAACAGCGTCAGGTCATCGTTCAACTGGTAGGCTAACCCTGCCGATGGCAGGAATTCGGTTTCCTTTCTGCTGTCCCCCGCCTCGGGGTCGAACAGGTAGATCATCTCGGGCAAAACCGGATCGACGACCTTGGAAGACAGCTTCGAGTGACTTAGCCGTCCACCGAAAGTCAGATTGAGCTTATCGCTGGCAGCCAGCGTGGCTTCGCCATAGACAGTCACCTCTTCCACCGTGTTGGAAATGCCGGTCAGCGGATTAGGTGCAAGAAAGAGATCCATGCCGCGATCGAGCCTGGCTTCATTGCGCAGCAGGCTGGCCGCGATCATCCACCCGGTGCCGTCCGGCCCATGCCTGGCGAGCCGGGCCTCGGCGGTCAGCATGCTCTGGTCGTTCGACTGAGTATAGCTGGCAA
Organism: Alteraurantiacibacter sp.; assembly: GCA_036397575.1. GTDB lineage: Bacteria > Pseudomonadota > Alphaproteobacteria > Sphingomonadales > Sphingomonadaceae > DASWIR01. The sequence goes on from DASWIR010000056.1 coordinate 1,732, forward strand.
CCGGAGCGTCGGCCGCGGGCGCGAGTAGCGAATTCTCCGGATCGGGCAAAGCGGGCCCTTCGAAGCGTTCGAACACATACTGATCGGCATAGCCCAGCGATGCGGTCAGCTCGTATTCGTCCCAGCTCTTTCGCACGACAAGATCTGTGAGCAGGAAATCGTTCCGGTATGGCTGCGCCATCGTGCTGGAACGGACCAGTTCGCCCAGTTGCCGTTCGGAATATTGGCTGTCTTTGCCATCGATCCGCTGGCCGACGAGACTCCCGTCGACGGTGAGGCCCTCGTCATCGACATAGCGCAAGGATATCCGGCCGCCGAAAGAATCGACATCGTTCACATCATTCAACCCACGACCCAAATCGTCGATATAGCCGTTCTCGACCGCGCCGAAGCCGACGACGCGCATGGCAAGGCGATCTTCCACTATCGGCAGGTTGATCACTGCGCCCCCGTCAAATCCGATCTCGCCGTGGTTGACTGCCTCGATTCCTGCCCAACCGGCAACCTCGATCCGGTCCAATTTCGGCTCACGGGGGATGACACGGACTATGCCGCCCAGCGAACCCGCTCCATAGAGGGTACCCTGCGGCCCCTCGAGCACTTCGACCCGGCCGATATCGTAAAGCTTCAGATTCGGATCGGGCGCGCTGTAAGTGATACGGCTGTTGCCCCAATATTGACCGACTGTGGCCTGCGTAGGTCCGACGAAGCTCGAATCCGCTATTCCGCGAATGAAGAGCTTATTCCGCCCAGGGCCGAGATGGGTCGAAACAATGCTTGCCGAGAGCGCTTCCAGCGCTTCGGTCCCCTTCCTGCCGCTCGCGGCGGAAATGCGATCGCCTTCCATGACATGCACCATGCCGGGATAAGCGCTGATCGGGATATCGCGCTTGCTCGCGGTCACAATGATGTCGACGATGGGTGGCGGCTCCTTGATTGCCGCTCGGGCGGCTGACGCCTGGGCGCGCGTTTCCCGAGCCTGCGGCTTCCAATCGGGATCGGTCTCGATCAGAAAGGCACTTTTGCCCATGCGGCGCGCGCGAACTCCCGACCCGCGCAGCATCAGCACCAGCGCTTCTCCGGCAGTCAGATCGCCCTCTGTTGCGCTGACCCGGAGGTTGCCCAACTTGCGTTCGCGAAACCCGATGCTCGCACCGGTTTGCCGGCCCAGGGCGCGAACCGCCTGATCGAGCCGCGATTCAGGCACGTCGACGCTATGACGCACTTCCTGCGCCTGGGCTGGCACCGCGCAAAGAACGGCGATCGCCGCGATCGGGCTAGCGAGACGCAGCATTGGCCGGTTTCATCACCCAACCGTCGGCTTCTTCGATGATTGTCACGCCCAGCAAGGGAGCGATCTGCACCCTCACCTCTTCGGCCGAACCGCCGACCGCCAGCGTTCCGGTGTAGCGGATGCGCGCGGCGCCATCGGCCAGCCGGATAGGCTTGCCGACCGCGCGCGCGAGATCTCGCACAATCGCGGAGAGTGGAGCGTCCTGGAACTGCAATATCCCCTCGTGCCAGCCGCCGATACCCGTCACGTCGATCCGGCGCACCTCGACCGGCGCATCCGGTCCTGGACGCGTCAGTGCATCGCCCGGGTTCAACCTGATCTTCTCGCGCTCGGGATTGTAGATCACGGCGCCTTCCGCAACGGCCACTTCCAATGCTCCAGCGTCGCTGACCACATTGAACACGGTGCCGGCATCCACAAGACGCGTTGCTCCGGCCTGAACGACGAAGGGATTCGTTTCATCATGGCGAACCTCGAACAGCGCCTCGCCGCGATCGAGACTGACAAAGCGGGGCTCATCCGGATTGTATGACAGGCTGCTATCGCCATTGACGACAATTCGCGAACCATCCTCCATCGCGATGGTGCGGTGCTGGCCGGGCGAGGTGACGATCTCGGTCATGCCTGGCCCTTGGTTCATCACAACCACGGCAACCATCACGATCGCGAGCGAAGCGGCGATCAGCCCGCCAAATGCCTGGCGTGGCCAGCGCGCGAACAGGCTTCGCAGCCTGGATGCCGCCCCATCGGCGTTTGCTTTCGGCCGCGACCAGGCCGACACCGTATTGCCCCGTGCCAGATGGGCAAGCCATTCGTCTTCGGCGAGCGCGGCCTCGTAGGCTTCCAGATGCCGCCGATCGGCCTCCAGCCAGCTGGTGAAGACATCCCAATTTTCGAAGCCGGGCTCGTTCACCCGGATCATCCACAGACGAGCGGTGTTCATGACGTCTGAATTCTCCTGCGTCATGTCCCCGCCTTCAAATGGACGAAGTCAGTGCCCCAATTCCGCATCTCTTTTCACAGTGCCCCTATTCGGAATCCAATTTTGCCTTAAGCTCCGCAATAGCCCGATACGCTTTCTGCAAATCCTTCTCGACCGAACTCAGGCTGATGCCCATCTCGCGGGCGATTACCGCCTGGCTAACCCCCTCGATACGATAAGCCCGAAAGACCGTGGACACTCGTGGGCCCAGCCTGTCCAACTCCGCTTCGACCGCACGCAATTTTTCCCTAGCGATCAGCACCCGTTCGCCCAGCGGCTGCTCTTCGGGTACTACGGAGGTGTCGTGCCAGTCATATTGGCGCTTCTCGCGGCTCAGCCTCGACCGGCGCATATCGCGGATCAAATTTTCGGCCGCACGGAATAAATAGGCCATGGGGTCGGCCACCGGCTGTACTGGGCTCGCGGCAATTCGCTGCCACAACTCATGTAGCAGGTCCTCGGCTTCGTCGCCAGCGCCCCGCGCAGCCAGGAAGCGCAGCAGTTTGGGCCGCTCGCTAAGCGCATAGCTCTGCAATCCGCCAGATTGCTGGTCACCGGACATGGCGGGTAAGGATCTCGTTTCCATAGTGGAAGTCGGCCTGCTTCCTTGAGCGGCCGGAGGCGAGCGTAAATCGGCAGGGCGAGACTGTGTCAAGTCGACACCGCATTCCGGCTTCACTTTTCTCCTCCACCAGGGCTTCCGCGAGCGCGGGAGCGCGCGAATGCCGACAAATGCGGCTCTCGCGTCCCGATCGGTTCGCTCGTCAAGGCAATCCAGCGCGGGTTTTTCAGGTAGGCAAGCGGATTCCGGGCATTGCCGCCCTGCCGGACTTCGAAATGCAAATGGCTACCCGTCGACCGGCCGGTGGAACCTGCCTTGGCGATGATCTGGCCTCCAGCCACCATCGAGCCCGATCCAACGAGGATGCGGGAAAGGTGTGCATAGCGGGTCCGCAATCCGTTTCCGTGGTCCAGCTCGACCATGTTGCCATAGCCGCCGGCACGGCCGGCAAAGCTAACGCGGCCACCCGCAGCCGAGCGGATGGCGGTACCGAGCGGTGCGGCGATGTCGATGCCGGAATGGTGACGATAGCCGCCGGTGAAAGGATCCTTGCGAACCCCGAATTGCGAAGTGAGTCTGGGGAGTTCCGACTGGACCACGACTCCCTTAGAGGGTCGCTGGATCTGCGTATCGGCTTCATTTCCAGCTGGTGCCGACCAATCCGTCATCCGTTCCCGAAAGGCCGGGCTGTCGCCGCCGGGAAGCTCCTTGGCCGCTTCGGCAAATGCCGGATTTGGCGCCGAAAACAGCAGCAGGACAGCCGGGGGGCAGAATCGCAGGCGAACGGACATTATTTGCTGGACGGAGTCCACGCCTCGATCCCGCAACCTCGGAAGGTAAAATTTTTCCTCGACGTTTTTCTTTGCGGATGACGCCGGAAAGCTCCGTCTTTTCTCCCGGTACCCATCACCAGGAATCGGAGGTCGGACGATGAATGCGAATGAAAGCGCCATGCTGGATATGCTCAAGAAAGGCCGGGACGAATATGGCGTCGTCGCGGTAAAGGCCGAATTCGAAGCCGAGGGCACCCGACCGGACGAGTTGCTGCGATTGCTCGAGCTTGCTCATCGCGCGGACTTGCAGGTGGCGCTCAAGATCGGCGGATGCGAGGCAGTCTCCGACCTGCTGGCGGCCAGGCTCTATGGCGCCGATTATCTCATCGCCCCAATGGTGGAGACGCCCTACGCGCTGACCAAGTTCGCCGATGCTCGCCGCAAGACCTGGGGCAAGGACGCGGAAAACGCGAAGTTCCTCTTCAACCTGGAGACGGCGACCACACTGACCAACCTCTCGGCGATGCTGCCGATCGCGACCGAGCATCTCGACGGCATCGTATTCGGCCGCGTCGACTTCACCCAGTCCTGCGGGTTAGGTCGCTCGGACATTAACACCAGGCGAGTGAGCGAAGCGGTGCTGACGGCGGCCTCCGCCTGCGCCGAGCATGACCTCGAATTCGTAGTTGGCGGAGGCGTGGCGGCCGAGGCCGTCGCTGCGCTGCGCGAATTCCGGAGCATCCGGCTCGACCGGTTCGAAACCCGCAAGGTGGTCTTCGACGGCTCGGCCGTGGAATCCGCCGGGTTCGAAAAGGGCATCGCCAATGCGGTGGCCTTCGAACTGGCTTGGCTCGAGAACAAGCGTGCCTACTATAGCGAGATCGCCGAAGAGGACGTCGCTCGCATCCGCATGATGCGGGAGCGCAGTGCTCAGGCCGGTAATGCCCGCATTCCGAGCCTGGCGGCCTGATTGCAATGGCGCTCTACGACGATGTTTCGCGCCTGATGCGCCATGTGGCGGCGGAAGTGCTCGTCCCTCGCTTCCGCCGCCTACCCGCCGAGGAGGTTTCCGAAAAGAGCCCCGGAGAGATCGTCACCAGCGCCGATCTCGAGGCCGAGCGGCGGCTTGCCGAAGGCCTCGCCCGGTTATGTCCCTCGGCCCGCGTGATCGGCGAGGAAGCAGTCGCGGCCGACCCGCAGCTGCTCGACCGGTCGGATAATGGTTTCGCCTGGCTGATCGACCCCCTCGACGGAACGGCCAATTACGCTTCCGGACGGTCGCCGTTCGGGATCATGGTGGCTCTGATCGGCGACGGGGTTCCGCAATTGGGTTGGATACTCGACCCGCTATCGGGCCGGATGTGCTTTGCCGAGCGCGGACAGGGTGCGACGTGCAACGGCAAGGTGGTGCGGACGAGACCGACCGGCAGGATACGGCCGGTCGCGGCGCTGGGCACCCATTTCCTCTCCCCCGAGAAGCGCGAGCGGGTGCATGCGGCCGCATCGTCGCGGCTCGAACGTGTGCCGGTGCCGATGTGCGCCGCGGAAAGCTACCCGCGCGTGGCACTGGGAACGAACGATATCGCCATGTTCCAGCGTATCCTGCCCTGGGATCACGCGGCCGGAGCGCTGTTCGTGACCGAAGCCGGCGGCTGCGTCACCCATTGGGATTGCGCTCCCTATCGCGTGGGCGGGTCAGGAAAAGGCATCCTCATCGCTGCCGGGCGGCATGAGTGGGAAGTGGCTGCCGAGGTGCTACTGGAGCCGTCGGCAGGCCTTGTCGAAGCCGAAAGGCATGCTGCGTGATCGCTTCGCCCGCCCGTTTTCCCGCCTGCCTTCTGCCGGCCGTGTTGCTCGTCGCTGCACCGGCTTACGGGCAATTATCCCCGCCCGTGGATGCGGACGACCAAGACACAATCGGCGACGCCTCGTCGGGATCGGCCAGCCGAGTCCCGCAAATCGTACCGTTCGAACCTGCGAAGCTCGACCCTGTGTCTCCGCCAGGCTCGCAGGCGAGAACGGCGAACCAGGGGCGCTCCGAGGAGACGAGGCTCACGAAACCACCGCCTCCCGGCGAATTCGAGAGCTTCGTCTCCACCATTGTCGGAAAGCCGCTCCGCCGCTTCGGCGCAGAGTTGCTGGTACCCTCGGCGCGCGATTTTTCCTCGCCGCCTACCGCCGCCATCCCGCCCGACTATCGCCTCAATCCAGGCGACCAGATCAACCTGGCGCTGGCTGGCTCGGTCCAGGCTACCAATTTGCGGCTCACTATCGACAGTGAGGGGCGCATCTTCGTACCCCAGGTGGGGCCCATCCTGGTGGGCGGCGTCCGCTACGGCGACGTGCGCGAAGTGGTTGCGAGCGAGATTTCGCGCCAGTATCGCAGCTTCTCGATCGACGTGACGGTCACCCAGCTGAGGGGCGTGACCGTCTTCGTCACCGGCTTCGTGGCCGCGCCCGGATCGTTTACCGTCGGCAGTCTCTCGACGCTGGTCAACGGCGTCCTGGCCGCCGGCGGGCCATCGGCCGGAGGAAGCTTCCGCTCGATCCAGCTCCGCCGCAACGGCGAACTGATCTCGGATTTCGACCTCTATGACCTCCTGTTGCGCGGAGACCGCAGCGGCGACATGGTCTTGCAGAATGGCGACGTGATCTATGTCGCCCCGGCAGGAGAACAGGTCGCCGTAACCGGCAGCGTCAATCATGAAGCGATTTTCGAGCTCGGAGCTGGCGAGACAATGGCCGACGCATTGCTCTACGCTGGGGGGGTGAGCACCCTTGCCGATCGCTCCCGCCTGCT
>DASWIR010000057.1:0-2963 GCA_036397575.1 Alteraurantiacibacter sp.
CGGGGCCACTTCTCTAAACCATGAATGCCGAAGGGGCGCCGCAAGGCGCCCTTTTTCCGTTTCGCCCCAAGCAGATTCAGCGCCCCGCCATTGCCTTGACCTTGCGCAGATAGGTGCGTCCGATGCGCAATTCCTCGCCATCGTCCAGCTCGACCGACCACACGCCGAGCCCCTCGTGCCGGAGCCCGCGAATGGAGTCGCGCCGCAATATGGTGGAACGGTGGATGCGGATGAATTCTTCCGGGTCGAGCTTGCCTTCAAGCCCGGCAATGGTCTGCAGCAGCAGGTAGGTGTGGTCCCCGACATAGAGGCGGACATAATCGCGCTCGGCATCGATCCTCTCGACCTGGCCGGCATCGATGCGCAGCAGTTCGGAACGGTGCGGCACCCAGAATTCGCGCAGCCACTTGCTTCCGGCCTGTTTCGCCGATCCCGATCCGCGCCGCGATATCGCCCGGTCGACCGCACGCGCCAGGCGCTCGACATCGACCGGCTTGAGCACATAGTCGATCGCATCGAGATCGAACGCCTCGACCGCGAAATCCTCATGCGCGGTGACGAATATCACCGCCGGGCTATCGGGCTTTCCAGCCAGCGTTCGCGCGACGGCGAGACCATCCATGCCCGGCATGGTCATATCGAGCAACAACAGGTCGGGATTGAGCTTTTCCGCAAGGCGCAAAGCGGCCGTGCCATCCCCCGCCGTGCCTACCACGGAGAGTTGGTCGAGTTCGGCGCAGATCACCTGCATCCGTTCGACCGCCAGCGGCTCGTCATCGACGATCAACGCGCGAAGTGCGTCCCCATTTTCGGCCAAGATTCAGTCCCTGTCATCGCTCTTGCCGATAATCGGCATCCTTAAATGCGTAGCATAGCCGCCCTGCACCGGCCCGGAAACGATTCCAGCCTCCCGGCCGAAGCGCGCCTCCAGTCGCTGGCGTACATTGTTCAGCCCGATGCCGAAGCCCGGACGGATATCCGTGTCCGGCCCGTTCCGCCCATTGTCTGATACACTCACCACCACACGGCCATATTCCTCGCGCGCCGATATGGTGATCGTGACTTTGCCGGCGCTCGCCGAAACCGCGTGCTTCACCGAGTTCTCTACCAGCGGCTGGAGGATCATTCCCGGCACCAGCAGGTCGGCGAGTTCGGCAGGCAGATCGAATTTCGTGACCAGCCGCTCCGGGAAACGCACCCCTTCGATTTCGAGATAGAGCCTTTGCAGCGCGAATTCCTCGCGCAGCGGCACATCCGCCGTCGGATCGTTGGCCAGGCTGCGGCGATAGAAGGTCGAGATCGTCTGGATCATCTTCTCCGCCGCCTCGGTCCGCCCGGTCAGCACCAGCGCGCTGAGCGAATTCAGCGTGTTGAACAGGAAATGCGGATTGACCTGGTAGCGCAGGCTCCTGAGTTCGGCGGCCTTGGCCGCGCGGCGAAATTCGCCCTCGCGCCGTTCGGCAGCGCGCGCCTTCTCGCCGGTCAGCAGCGCAAGATAGAGCGCGCACCAGGCCAGCATCATGAAATAGCGGCCATAGGCTATTTCCGAGAGTTGCACGGCAAAGCCGAAGATCGGCATTGCCTCCGCCGGCTCTTCGCCGCTCAACGGCACGTCGGCGAGCGGGTCGCTATTATCGTCCTGCGCCGGTACCGAGCCATCCTTCGCGAACCGCGCTTCCATCTCTGCGCTGACATCGGCAAAGGCCCACAGATTGATGTCGGCCAGCAGCACAGAGACGGGCGCGGAAATCAGCAACGCGGCGACGATCTTCATCCACAGTGCGCGCCGGTCGAACAGGCGAAGCAGCAGCCACAGGCCCAGCGTGACGATCACGCCGGCGAGCGACACGATCGCGCGCCGCTCGGCCATTTCGGCCGTGAAGCCGAGGCCGTACATTTCCCATCGGACCGTCGCGAGTATGAAATAGCACAGCCACAGGCCGGCTGCGGACAGCAGCACGGTGCGAAACGGTACGCGCGGATCCTCTTCGATCGGATCGAATTCAGTCATTCTGCGAAATCGCTTAGCCGCTTGGCAATAAATAGCCCAGCGCCGCTGTCGAATGGCCTATGCGGTTGGTCGAACGGCGAAAAACCGCCGATTTGCGTGGCTGGAAGCCCGTCAGGCGCCTTGCAGCAGCCCTTCCTTCGCAATTCTGCCTTGCCAATGAGCGGGGGCAAGCGTGTGGACGTTCTGCCCGGCCGCATCGACCGCGACCGTGACCGGGAAGTCCTTCACCTCGAACTCGTATATCGCCTCCATGCCCAGATCCTCGAAGCCGACCACCTTGCTTTCTTTGATCGCGCGCGCGACGAGATAGGCCGCACCGCCTACCGCCATCAGATAAGCGCTCTTGTGGTCGCGGATCGCCTCGACCGCAGCCGGGCCGCGCTCGGCCTTGCCGACCATCGCCAGCAGCCCCTGCTCCAGCATCATACGTGCGAACTTGTCCATGCGGGTGGCTGTGGTGGGGCCGGCGGGCCCGACAACCTCCTCGCCAACCGGATCGACCGGGCCGACATAATAGATGACGCGGCCGCGGAACTCGACCGGCAGATCCTCGCCCCGGCCCAGCATGCCCTGGATACGCTTGTGCGCCGCGTCGCGGCCGGTCAGCATCGCGCCCGACAGCAGCAGCCGGTCGCCCCCCTTCCAGCCCTGCACTTGCTCGGGCGTCAGACTGTCGAGATCGACATGGCGCGCCGCGGCATCGGGCTGCCACTCGACATCGGGCCATTGCGAGAGATCGGGCGGGTCGAGATATGCCGGCCCCGAACCGTCGAGCGTGAAATGGGCATGGCGGGTAGCGGCGCAATTGGGGATCATCGCCACCGGCTTGCCCGCGGCGTGGCAAGGCGCATCGAGGATCTTCACATCGAGCACGGTGGACAGCCCGCCAAGCCCCTGCGCGCCTATGCCCAGCGCGTTGACCTTGTCGAAGATCTCGATCCTGAGCTTTTCG
>DASWIR010000058.1:0-2259 GCA_036397575.1 Alteraurantiacibacter sp.
CATATCGTCGGCCATATGCTCGCCGCCGGGCGCGCCGCTCGCGAGTTGCCAGAATTCGCCGAGCTGGACGCTCATGAGCTTCCGCCTTTCGCCGCGGCAATCGCTGCGGCCAGGCCCGCTGCCCATCTGGTGATGTCCCCCGCGCCGAGACAGACCACGAGGTCGCCCGGTGCGATCTCTTTCGCGAGTTCCACAGCCAGCGCGGCAGGCCCATCGATCTCATGCGCGGCGCGGTGGCCGCGGGCCCTGAGGCCTTGCACCAGCGCGGCGGCATCGACGCCCTCGATCGGCGCTTCGCCGGCCGGATAAACCGGCGTAACATAGACGCTGTCGGCATCGTTGAAGGCGGCCTGGAACTCCTCCATCAGGTCGCGCAGGCGCGTGTAGCGATGTGGCTGAGCAACCGCGATCACACGGCCCTGCGCCGCTTCACGGGCTGCGGCGAGCACAGCGCGGATTTCGACAGGGTGGTGGGCGTAATCGTCGATCACCGCAACGCCGCCGACTTCACCGACGCGGGTGAAACGCCGCCGGACGCCACTGAAGCTCGCAAAGCCACTGCGGATCACTTGGTCGGGACAGCCGAGCTCGATGGCCACCGCAATGGCCGCGAGCGCGTTCTGCACATTGTGCCGGCCGGGCATGGGCAGCACCACGTCTTCGATCCGCCGGTCTTCCTCGCCGCGCTGGCGAATGACGACATCGAAACGGTTGCCGCCGCTTTCCGGCCGCACATCGACACCGCAAATGTCCGCCTGCGGCGAAAAGCCATAGGTCACCACACGCCGGTCGCGCACCTGCCCGACCGCCGCCTGCACTTCCGGGTGGTCGATGCACATGATTGCCGCACCGTAGAAGGGCACGTTGTGCACGAACTCGATGAAGGCCCGCCGGACAGCATCGAAATCCCCATAGTGATCGAGATGCTCCGGATCGATATTGGTGACGACTGCGATCGTCCCGTCGAGCCGGAGGAAGCTGCCGTCGCTCTCATCCGCTTCGACCACCATCCAGTCGCTGTCGCCAAGCCGGGCGTTGGAGCCGTATTGCTCGATGATCCCGCCATTGATGACCGTCGGATCGACCCCGCCAGCATCGAGCAACGCAGCGATCATGCTGGTGGTAGTGGTCTTGCCGTGGGTACCCGCCACTGCAACCGTGTTCTTGAGCCGCATCAGCTCCGCCAGCATTTCCGCACGGCGCACTACAGGGATGCGGTTTTCGAGTGCTGCGACCACTTCGGGATTGTCGCGCTTTACAGCAGTCGAAGTTACGACCACCGCTGCGCCTTCGATATTCCCGGCGGCCTGCCCGATCGACACTTCGATTCCGCGAGAACGCAGCCGGTCCACCGTCACACTTTCGGCAATGTCGGAACCTTGCACGGAATAGCCGAGATTCTTCATCACCTCGGCAATGCCCGACATGCCGATGCCGCCAATGCCGACGAAGTGAATCGTCCCGATATCGGTACCGACGCCTTTCACGTCAGCTCCTTTCCCGCGCCAACGCCTCACGTCCCCGCGTGCTCTTCTCCGCGTCGCCTCCCATGCGGATCACATCCATCAGCGGCGCCCGGCCAAAGCTCTCGACGAGGTCGGCAAGCTTCTCGGCCGCTTCGGGGCGGCCGCAATTCCACGCGGCGTGAGCGGCATTGGCCAGCGTTTCGGGATGCTGAGCCATGGCCTGAATTTGCTTGGCCAGCTCCTTGCCCGAGAAATTATGTTCGCGAATGCAGCGCCCGCCCCCCGCCTTCACCATATCGCGCGCATTAGCCGCCTGGTGATCGTCGGTCGCAATGGCCAGCGGCACAAGGATTGCAGGGCGACCAACCACCGTCAGCTCGGCGACAGTCGAAGCTCCGGCCCGCGCGATGATGAGATGCGCATCCGCCAGTCTTGCGTCGATATCCTCGAAATAGGTGCCGAGTTCGGCGGGAATGTCATGGCCGGCATATCGCTCACGGACCGTGTCCAGATCTTCCGCGCGGCATTGCTGGGTCACTTGCAGGCGCGAGCGCAATGCGGGCTGCAGCATGGCAAGCCCGTCCGGCACGATACGCGAGAGGATACTCGCGCCCTGGCTGCCGCCGATTATCAGCACGCGCAGCAAACCATCATCGCGGAATGCCGGGAACGGCTCGTTCCGCAGTGCGAGGATCTGCGCCCGTACCGGATTGCCGACCAGCTCCACCTTCGACCGGTGCTTCTCCTTCAGCCGGGCGATGTCAGGATAGGAAGTCGCGATCGCATTCACCTT
>DASWIR010000059.1:0-5256 GCA_036397575.1 Alteraurantiacibacter sp.
ACGCTTTCGATGAAAGCGATCGTCTTGTCGCAGCGCTCCTTAAGCTCGGCCAAACTGGTTTCGTTGTCGGGCATCGAGGGCGGTTCGATTCCCATGAGCCGTGCCATCGCATTCTTCGCCGAATCCGAAGCCATCTGGTATTGCGCGGTGAGTGGTCGCATATCCTCGATGAGCTTTGCTTCGGCAAGCACGGCCGGGTCCTTCTCCGCCTCTGCCTTGTCGAGCCAGGCGCGCATGTTGCGGAGCATCGCAACAAAGACGGGCGCCGACGAATCATAGATGTTCGAGGTCATGAGGTCTTTCCGAAAGGCCAGATGGGCCGGTGTCCGTTACTTTTTAAGCTTCGCCTCGAGAGCGGCCAGACGCTCCCCCAGCTTTTCGTTCTCTTCGCGTGCCTTGGCAGCCATGTCTTTCACCGCGTCGAATTCCTCGCGCGAAACGAAATCGAGCCCGCCCAGCGCCTCCTTGGCGCGTTCGCGTGCGGACTCGCGCGCTTCGCGAGTCATGCCGGCGAAGGTTCCGGCAGCGGAGTTCACCAGCTTGACGAAATCGGCGATGACGGGGTTCTGGCTTTGCATGTGGCTTAGATGGAGGCTCGACGCGCCTTAGACAAGATAAACGTCGTCATTGCGAGGAGCCGCAGGCGACGAAGCAATCCAGACACGGTGGAACACTGGATTGCTTCGCTTCGCTCGCAATGACGAGAAGCATCAAAGCTCGTAGCGCTGCACGGCCCCGGAAACCTCCCGCACATCCGGGTTCATCACCATGAACTGCCAGTTCAGGACGGTCGCGAACAGGATCCATGCGAGATAGGGCAGCATCAGCAGCGCCGCCGCGCGGCGGACCCGCCAGAAGAGAAAGATCGTGACGATCACCGCAATATCGAGCGCCACAATTACCCACAGCGCGATCTCGATCCGGTGCCAGCCGAAAAACACAGGCGACCAGCAGAGATTTATCGCCAGCTGGGCTATGAATGCGAGGATCGCGAGCCTTCGTCCTCTCGCTCCCCATGCCGAGCAGACCAGCGCCAAGGCGAGCCCCATAAGCACATAGAGGATAGACCAGACGATGCCGAAGGTCACCGGTGGCGGGAAAGTGGATGGCTTGGTGAGCGCAGAGAACCACGGGCTGTCGGCAGCGGAGCCAGCGATTTCGCCCGAGAGATAGCCGAGCAGCAGCACCAGCGGCACGAGGAAGATCGCCCAGCGGATGAAGCTGGCGCGCAACTGCCCTGCCGAAGCAAGGCGGTTCACCGCTTTTTCTCCCGTGCGATTCGCATGTCCTGTTCATGACGAGCGCGAGGCATACGCGCAACGCCACTATTGGCGATTATCCTCGGATAGGACAGCACAGGCGGCTAACCCCTCCGCGCCGCTATCAGAAACTCGACATTGCCTTTGGGGCCGGTGATCGGGCTTTGGGTGATCCCACTCACGGTCCAGCCGGTGCTTTCAAGCCATTCCTGCACTTCGCCGCAGACCCGCGCGTGCAACGCCGGGTCGCGCACCACTCCGCCCTTTCCGACTTCGCCCTTGCCGACTTCGAATTGCGGCTTGATCAGCGCGACCAACGTGCACTCATCCGTCGCGAGCGAGAGCGGCACTTCGAGTACTTTGGCGAGCGAGATGAAGCTTGCATCGCACACTACCCAACCGCATTCCCGATCGATTAGCTCTGCCGTGAGCACTCGCGCACTGGTCTGTTCGAGCACCGTCACCCGCGGATCGTTGCGCAGACTCCAGGCGAGCTGGTTGGTCCCGCTGTCCACCGCGAAAACATGCCGCGCATCCTTCTGCAGCAGCACGTCGGTGAAGCCGCCCGTCGAACTGCCGATGTCCATCGCCGTTGCTCCGGCCGGGTCCAGGCCGAAATGCGTCAGAGCATGGGCGAGCTTGATTCCGCCGCGGCTGACCCAGGGATGGTCGCGCCCGCGGACCTCGATCTCCGCATTCTCGGCCAGTTGCTGGCCCGGCTTCTCCAGCTTGGTCTCGCCGGAAAAGACCACGCCCGCCATCACCAGTGCCTGCGCCCGGGCTCGGCTTTCGGCGAGCCCGCGGGATACGAGCAATTGGTCGAGGCGTTGTTTAGGCATGGCGCCGCATTAGCGATCCGATTGCGCTTGAGCCAGCACGCCGCGCGCCGCATGACACGAGGCCTATGATTCGCAAAATTTCTCTCGCAGCCGCACCGCTCACCCTGCTCGCAGCCCTAGGTGCCTGCGTTCCCCGAGTGGAGCCACCCCCTCCCGCACCGAGTCCCGCGCCCGCACCCGCGCCTGCTCCGGCACCGCCATCCACCCCCGCGCCGTCATTCGGCAGTTGGATGGACGCGCCGCAGACGGCGGGTGACTGGTTCTTCAGCAGCGGTGCCGATTCCAGCACGGCAAGCTTCGGGCCGCCCGAGAGCGAGGCGATCTTCGGCCTGACCTGTAATTTCGGCTCGCGGGCGATCACGCTGATCCAGGAGGGTGAGGCCAGCGGGCCGGTTCCAATGTCGATTCGGACCGAAACAACCGACCGGACGCTGACGGCGCAGCCAACCGGTACGGAGTTGCCGGCGATTGCGGTAACGCTCAATCCGCGCGATCCGATTCTCGATGCAATGGCGCTGTCGAAGGGTCGCTTCGCCGTACAAACACTGGGGCTGCCTGCGCTGTATATCCCCGCATGGCCGGAAATCACCCGGGTGATCGAGGACTGCCGTTAGCCAATTTGGGGCCCGCCACAAAAAAAGCGCCGGGAACCCGGCGCGAAGCCGCTATTCTGACGCGGAAAAACTTGAATGCAAGTCTTGTTTTCCAGCGCGGAAAGACTCAAACATATGCTTAAGGCTGGCGGGTAACGCGGTCTTGGCCACCGGTGAAACGGCGGTCTGGCTTCAAAGCGCGAAAGGAGGTGACCGATGTCTCATGGTTCAGCAGGGAGGTCGGTAGTTTTCCGCGCGGAGCATTATCGTCAAGCGTAATCGACGACGATAAAGGCTCCGTAAGCGGCACTTCCGGCCGCTGACCATGCGAAGGGCGGTCCTCCCACGGGCGGGGGCCGCCCTTCCCATTTTCGGCACCCTTCGCTAACGCAGCGCCAGCACCGAAGCCCTCTCAGGAAGTTGGTTTCGAAACTTACCATTTATTTCAACTTTATTGATGTTTGCGAAATAATAGATCAACGTATTCGCAACGGGACTGATCAGGATTAGAATTTCTATGGCGACCGCACACGCCGATAAGGCCGAGGGATTTACTCGCCGCGCGCATCCCGCGCCCACCAGCAAAACGGACAGGGAAATGGCAATCGCCAATCCCGGCTTCGGCACGGTCTTCACCGACCACATGGCGTCGATCGACTGGAGCGACGGCATGGGCTGGCACTCCGCCACGATCGGCCCCCGCGAGAAGCTGAGCCTCGATCCCGCCACGGCCGTGCTGCACTATGCGCAGGAGATTTTCGAAGGGCTCAAGGCGTACCGCCTGGCCGACGGCTCCATGGCGCTGTTCCGTCCCGAGCAGAATGCAAGGCGGTTCAATAATTCCGCACGGCGACTCGCCATGCCGGAACTGCCGGAAGGGCTGTTCATCGAGGCGATCCGCGAAGTCGTGCTGACCGACCGCGAGTGGTTCCCCGATGTCGAAGGCGGTGCGCTCTACCTTCGGCCTTTCATGTTCGCGAGCGAGGCTTTCCTCGGTGTGCGTCCGGCGAAAGAATACAAGTTCCTCGTTATCGCCAGCCCGGCTGGGAACTATTTCAAGTCGGGTGCGCCGGCGGTCTCGATCTGGGTATCGCAGGACTATACGCGCGCCGCACCGGGCGGCACGGGCGCCGCCAAATGCGGCGGCAACTACGCCGCCAGCCTCGTCCCGCAGGCCGAAGCCATGGCACATGGCCACGACCAGGTCGTGTTCCTCGACGCCGCCGAGCATAAATGGATCGAGGAACTGGGCGGCATGAACCTGTTCTTCGTCTTCGACGATGGACGGATCGTCACCCCGCCGCTGACCGGCACGATCCTGCCCGGCATAACCCGCGACAGCCTGATCACCCTTGCCCGCGAGGAAGGGCTGGATGTCGCCGAGGAGCGTTACAGCATCGACCAATGGCGGGAAGACGCCAATAGCGGCAGGCTGATCGAAACCTTCGCCTGCGGCACCGCCGCGGTGGTGACGCCGGTCGGCAAGGTCGCCGGGAACGACGGCGAGTTCACCATCGGCTCGGGCGGCCCCGGCCAGCTCACCACCAAGCTGCGCGAGAAGCTGGTCGCGATCCAGCGCGGCACAGCGGAAGACCGCCATGGCTGGGTGACGCGGCTGGATTGAGTGGGTGGTCCGCTTGGGGGGAAAGTGGGCGTTGGAGAGTGATCTCCCCCCACGTTCATCTTCGTCATCCCCGCGAAAGCGGGGACCCAGTCAGCCCCAATACCGGAAACCCTAGATCCTCGGCCAGACGCTGCACCCGCAGAGCCTACTGGGTTCCCGCTTTCGCGGGAATGACGAATATTGGGTCGTCAGCGGACAATAAGCGTCAGACCCCTCACACGCTCTCCGGATAGATTGGCCTGATATCGACCGGGATCGATTCCATCTGCGCGATCGCATCTTTCGCGTGATCGTCCAGCACGGCCCATTTGGCGAAGAACGCCTTGGTGCCTTCGTAATCGCCGGTTGCCTGCAGCATCAGCTCTTCCACCAGCAGTTCACGCAGCGCGCTTTCCATGCGCGCCTCGTCGATCACGAAATGGCCGGCTTCCTCGTCGAAGGCGAAGGCGCCCCTGTCCTTTAGGTAGCCATATTGCGCCGCCGCGCCTTTCCCATGCGCCTCGTCGATGCCGAAGCGCATCGCGCGGAAGATGCCGGTGAAATAGGTCGCCCAGAGCTGGCTCTTTTCGGCTTCGGGAATTTCGCCCTTCTCCATCATGAAGAGGATGTTCCACACGCCCATGATGTCGGCCTTGGACTCCTCCAGCGCCGTATATTGCTCGCGCAGTTCCTCGCTCACGCTGGTCTGCTGTCCATCGAGCGTGATCGTACCGGGGCCGAGGCTGTGCGACAATTCGTGGAACAGCGTTTCCAGCTCCATATATTTCTTCGCCACCAGCGCCGCCTGATCTCCGGCCAGCACGATCGAGGCCATCGGCTGCAGGATACGGTCGTATTTGGCGCCCAGCACATTGGCGAGGATCACCTTCTTCGCGCCCTTGGCCTCGCGCACGCGCTCGTCATTGGGGAGGTTGAAGGCGATGGTCTGTACGCCCGGGACA
>DASWIR010000060.1:0-3974 GCA_036397575.1 Alteraurantiacibacter sp.
AAAGCCCGGCGGCAGCACGAAGCCTCATGCGCTCTACAATATCGGCAACAACCGGTCGGAACCTTTGATGAAGGTGGTCGAGATCCTTGAGCAGGAATGCGGGCGCAAGGCCCAGCTCGAGATGCTGCCGATGCAGCAAGGGGATGTCGAACGAACGGCGGCGAATATCGACGCGATCGCGCGGGACATGGGGTTTGCGCCCACGACCACGATTGAAGAGGGCGTACCGCAATTCGTGCGCTGGTACCGGGAGTACTACGGCGTGTGAGGCAACTCCTTGGACACTGTCCCTGTTTGATTGATGCTCGCGCCCCCGCGAAGGCCAGGGCAATCGCATATACTCCAGCGCCGCCCCTTAATCGTCACCCTGAACTTGTTTCAGGGTCCATTTCTCCACCTGGACCGGCCGGTCTGGGAGGCACGATGGATGCTGAAACGAGTTCAGCATGACGATCGAAACGTGAAATTCCTCATATGCGATTGCCCTGCCGCGAAGGCGGGGGTCCAGAGTGGCCAGCGGCGCATGCTCCTGGATCCCCGCCTTCGCGGGGATGCGGGATAAGGACTCCGATTAGCAGAGCAGCGCCCCGGTCACCTCGCCGATATTACGCGCACCAAGCATGCACATCGTCCGGACGGTCTCCGCCTTGAGCAGTTCGAGCGCGCGGACCACACCGTCCTCTCCGCCGGCACCGAGTCCGTAGAGCGCCGCGCGGCCCGCAAGCACCCCGCTTGCGCCCATCGCAACGGCCTTGACCACATCGCTGCCGCGCCTGACGCCGCTGTCGAGCAGGATCTCGATCTTCCCGCCTGCGGCCTCGACAATAGCCGGCAGCGCATCGATGCTGGCGATCGAGCCATCGAGCCCGCGCGCGCCATGGTTCGATACGACGATCGCATCGGCGCCCATATTGACCGCGTGTTCGGCATCGTCGGCTCGCAGAATGCCCTTGAGCACGAACTTGCCTTTCCATCGCTCGCGCAGCCGGGCGACTTCGTCCCAGTCGAGATTGTCCTGCTTGAAATGGGCACCCGGATGCGCGCTTTGCGTCACCTTGTTGCGGAGGCGGTCGGGCAGGTTGGCCTGGCTCGGAATCCCACCATGTATCATGTATCGCCCCATCGTCCCCACGAGCCAGCGCGGATGGGCCAACACGTCGAACGCGTTGCGGGCATTCAAGCGGAACGGCGTGCCGAAGCCGTTGCGGTGAAGATATTCGCGATTGGGCGGCACCGGCAGGTCGAGCGTGACAAGCAGGGCGGAACAGCCATGGTCCCAGGCCCGGTCGATCACCGCTTCGGACAGCGACCGGTCGGCCCACATATAGAGCTGGAACCAGAGGTTTCCGCCGGCCCTCGCGATCTGCTCCAGGTCCATCGTACTCGCGCTGCAGATGGTGAAGGGCACCCCGGCGCGGGCGGCGGCCCTGGCCAGCGCAAGATCACCTTCATACCACAACAGCCCGGCCGCCCCGGTGGGAGCCACTGCCAGCGGGAAGGAAGACCGGGTGTCGAGGAGGCTGGTGGATGGGTCGACCTGCTCGACATTGTGCAGCACGCGCGGCTGGAAAGTGACGGCCTCGAAACCCGCACGGTTGCGCGCCATGCCCAACTCATCTTCGACCCCGCGCTCGACATATTCCCATATGCCGAGCGGCAGGCGCCGCCGCGCCTTCTCGCGCAGATCCGCGAGGTTGTAACAGCCAAAGTCCGGCGCGGCGGGCATGGCCCCAATCAGCCGCGCCCGAGGAACGGGATCTTGTTCTGCACCACCATGCCTTCATAGAAATTGAGGTGGTCGGGAATGTCGCACATGTGACGGATCACGTCGGCGATATCCATCGGGTCCGCGCTGAGGTCGGCGGGGAGCTTGACGGCGCCGGGAGCGATTTCGGTCGCGACGATGCCAGGGTGGAATATCGACGCGGCAATGTTGAATTCGCGCCCGTCGATCGCGAGCGAACGGGTGAACCCGTCGAGGCCCCATTTGCTGGCGGCATAGGCAGGGCTGTTCTCGCGCGGCACACGCGCGGAGATCGAGCCGATATTGATGATCCGGCCGCGATTCTGTTCTTTCATGATGCGGAATGCCGCGCGGCTGCACAGGAAGGCGGATGTGAGGTTGGTCTCGATCACCTTGTGCCAGGTCTCGAGGCTCATCTCGTAAACGGGCGTGCTGTCCGCGACCCCGGCATTGTTGATCAGGACATCGACAGTGCCGAAACGCCCGACCGCTTGACTGAAAAGGTTTTCGACATCGCTTTCGCTGGTAACGTCGGTAGTCACTGCCAGCGCTTCACCGCCCTGCGCCTCGATCTTTTCGACCAGGCCCGAAAGCCGCTCCGCACGGCGGGCGGCGAGCACAAGTTTCGCGCCGTGCCGACTGAAGACGAGCGCGCAAGCCTCGCCGATTCCCGAGCTAGCGCCGGTGATCACCACGACCCGGCCTTCCAGAATGCTCACATGCTTCTCCCGCTATTTGCTCCGTGTCCGATTAGCAGGGCGGGCCGCCGGGGCAAGCGCGCGTGCAACTGCGCTGCTCCTATTGCTCGGCCACGTGCGGGTGAATGGGCAGGGCGAAGACGTAGATCGAGCTATTGTCGACCGGCGGCATCACAAGCTCCGGCGTTGTGGGAATGCCGAAGCTCAGCGGATTGCCGTGGCCGACGACCATCGCGACATATTGCCTGCCATCCACCGCGTAGGTGATAGGCGATGCGTTGGGAACACCGGCAAGGCCCATGCGCCAGATTTCGCGGCCCGTTTCCTGGTCGTAGGCCATTACCTGCCGGTCGACCGACCCGGTGAAAAGCACGCCGCCCGCCGTGGTCAGTACACCCATGTCGTAAGGTGCGCGCTGGCGGACCTCCCACTTCACCTTGCCTTCGCGCATGTCCAGCGCCTGCAAGATCCCGTATTTGCCATCGCCGTCGGGCGGGGCGGCATAGTCGATATTGACGCCCGCCGAGAGGAAGCCGGGTGAGGCCGGCACCATCGCCATACAGACGTCGCGCGCGACAACGAACAGATCCTGTGTGTCCGGGTTGAACGATGTGGGCGACCAGTTGCGCCCTCCGCCCGCATGGGGGCACATGAACACCGTCTTGTCCTTTTGCGGCAGCTTGGCCGGATCGATGATCTTCTCGCCGGTTTCCGGGTCGATGGCAGTGACGAAATCCTGCAGCCCCATATCCACTGTTTTGATGTATTTGCCGGTCTTCGCATCGAGAACGTCGAACAGGCCCTCCTTGCCCGAAGTCATCACCACCCGGCGCGGCTCGCCCGCCACTTCCAGCGTGGCGACGGTGCGGTCGAACACCCAATCGAGATCCCACTGGTCGTTCTTCATGTGCTGGAAGAACCATTTGAGCTCGCCCGTGCGCGGAACGATGGCGAGCGTGGTATCGGTATAAAGTGCGTCGTTACGTTCGCCTTCCTTGCGGACAAGCAGCGGGCCGGTGTCATAGGTTTGTGCCGTACCCCACAGCGCAAGCCCGGTTTCGGAGTCGTAGCTGCCCGATGTCCAGACCGATCCGCCGCGCCGTTCGTCCGCCGGCAGCCCGTTCCAGCTGTCGTCGGGCGCGCCGGGTTGGGCGATCGTCTGGAATGTCCATAGGTACTCGCCCGTCGCGGCGTCGAGCGCGACGATCAGTCCGCCGCCGGGTTCCTGGGTAGTCAGCCCCTGCATCACCACGCCGTCCGCCACCAGCGGCCCTCCGGGGTTGCGGAAGCCAGGCCTGTCGGTGATCGGCTTGTCCCAGATCGGCCTCCCGGTCTTTGCATCGAGCGCGATCAGGTGGAGATCGGAGGTCGCGGCGTAAATCCGGTCGCCCCACAGCGCCATGGTCTTCTTCGAGGTCAGCGCGGCACCTTCGGGCAAGTGCCGGCGATAGCGCCACAGCAGCGAACCGGTCTTGGCATCGAACGCCAGGACTTCGTCGCCGAAGCCGTAGATATAGAGCACGCCGTCATGG
>DASWIR010000061.1:0-12529 GCA_036397575.1 Alteraurantiacibacter sp.
GTTCGCTGAGCGCGGACCGGAAGACCTGTTCTCCGCCGTCGGCCATCTCGGCCAATATGTGATGGTCTCGCCGTCGAAGCGGCTGACGCTGGTCCGGCTGGGCCACACGGAAGACGAGAAGCGCGACGCGCTGGAAGATCAGCTCGCGGATATTATAGAGCTCTATCCGGAAGGCTGAAAGTTTCCAGGGTCAGGATCTGGAGAGTGATCGTTCGTTTTTGAATCGTCATTGCGAGGAGCGAAGCGACGAAGCAATCCAGCGGCGCTGAACGAAAATCTGGATTGCTTCGCTGCGCTCGCAATGACGAAGGTTTCAGTGAAGGACGATTTCGTTCTCACGGCAGGCGAAAGGTCCCTTCGACCACGGTGACGCATTGCCCGCCGATCCAGGCGCGCTCGCCATCGAGGCGGCAGGTCAGCTCCCCGCCGCGCGGCGAGGCCTGATATGCGCTGAAACTGTCCCGTCCCAGCCGGTCCGCCCAGAAGGGCGCAAGCGCGGCATGGGCGGAACCGGTCGCGCTGTCTTCGTCGACGCCCCAGGCGGGCACGAAAACGCGGCTGACGATATCGGTCTGCGTGCCGGGCGCGGTGCAGATCGCCATCGTCCGCATATCAGCCAATGCATCCATCTCGGGACGCAGCGCGCGAAGAGCCTGTTCGCTCTCCAGCAGCACGATCGCTGTGGAACCGGCGCCCGGGACGCTCTCGAAGACCTCGCCAGCGCATCCCAGCGCGGCGAGCAGCGCCTCGTTCCTCCGGGGCGCGACGCGGGTCGCCGGCAAGGCCATTTCATAACCCTCATCCATGCGGCGCACTTCGAGAATGCCCGATTTGCGCGTGCGGAAGGAGACTTGCGCTCCGCTTTCGCGGGTCAGCAGCACATGCCCGCTTGCCAGCGTGGCATGGCCGCATAGTTCGACCTCGAGAGCGGGAGAAAACCAGCGCAATTCCCAATCCGCCTCCCCGCTCGCATCGCGCAGCATGAAGGCGGTGTCGGCGAACATATTCTCCGCCGCGATGGCCAGCAGCAGCTCGTCGGGGAGCCAGCTTTCGAGCTCGATCACCGCCGCCTGGTTCCCCGAGAAGGGACGCGAGGCGAAAGCGTCGACGTGCCAGTAAGCCAGCGCAGTCACCGGTCTTCCTCCAGCTTGCCGAACTCGTCCTCCTCGACCAGCGGATTGCCCGGTTCGTCGACATGGCCTTCCGGATCGATATGGATCAGCAGCTCGATGCCGGGGAAGGCGGCGCAGAGATCCTCCTCGACCCGTTCGATCACATCGTGCGCCTCGCCCACGGTCATGCTGGCCGGCAGATCGACGTGGAACTGCACGAAATCGCGGTGACCCGAGGTGCGGGTCCTGAGGTCGTGCAGCTTCGACAGCTCGGGATGGCGCGCGGCATGCTCGACGAAGCGCAGGCGCTTCTCCTCGGGCCATTCCTTGTCCATCAGACTGTCGACCGCCTCGATCGAGGCGCGCCAGGCGTTCAGCAGCAGCCAGCCCGCAATGGCCAGGCCGAACAACGGATCGGCCTGGGCGAAACCGAGAGACTGGTCGAGCACAAGCGCGGCGATCACCGCCAGGTTGAGAACCAGGTCGGACCGATAGTGCAGATTATCGGTGCGAATCGCCAGCGAGCCGGTTCGGCGGATGACGTGCCGCTGCCAGGCGAGCAGCGCGAAAGTGGCGAGGATGGCGATCAGCGATACCGCGATTCCGTCGCCCGCGGCGCGCGTCTCCCCGCCTTCGGCCAGGCGGACGACTGCGCGAAAGGCGATTCCCATGGCCGACAAGGCGATCAGGATCACCTGAACCATCGCGGCAAGCGCTTCGGCCTTGCCATGACCGAAGCGGTGTTTGTCGTCGGCCGGCATGGCGGCGATCCATACGCCGGTCAGGGTCGCCACGCTGGCGACGAGGTCAAGCCCGGTGTCGGCGAGGCTGCCGAGCATCGCAGTCGAGCCGGTGCGCCACACCGCCCAGCCCTTGAGCAGTGCGAGGAACAGCGCCATCGCAATCGAAGCGAATGCGGCGCTGCGGGTCAGCCGGGCGCGGTCGGCGAGATCGTCGCTCACGGGTAGAGCAGGGTGCTGGTCCAGCCGCCATCCCCATGCCGGGTGAAGCGGCGGCGCTCATGCAGGCGGCTGGGCCGGTCGAGCCAGAATTCGATCGCCTCGGGCGTGAGGAGAAAGCCGGTCCAGTGCGGCGGACGCGGGATTTCGGCACCTTCGGGATATTGCGCAGCCAATTGCCCGACCCGCGCCAGATAGGTCGCACGATCGGGCAGCGGACGCGACTGGTCGCTAGCCGCCGAACCCAATTGCGAGACCCGCGGGCGCGAATGGAAATAGTCGTCGGCCATTTGCGGGCTGACTTCGGTCAGCGATCCTTCGATACGAATCTGGCGGCGCAGGCTCTTCCAGTGAAACAGCAGCGCGGCTTGCGGATTGGCGCCGATCTCCAGACCCTTGCGGCTTTCGGCATTGGTGTAGAACACGAAGCCGCCAAGCTCGGGCCCATGGCCTTTGAGCAGCACCATCCGCACCGAGGGCGCACCCGCCCTATCGGCCGTGGCCAGCGCCATAGCGTTGGAATCGTTCGGCTCGTTCTCGCGCGCCTCGGCGAACCATGCATCGAACAGGGCGAACGGATCGCCATGCGGAATGGCTTCCTGTTCAGCTTTCACGAGCGATCCTCGAGCAAGGTGTTGACACATCTGACACGCACTGCCCCCGGCAGCCGGACCGAAAGGCCACAGACGGGTGTGACTTTTGGAGGCAAGAACCGCTGCGCGTGCTCATCATGCATCACCCCCTACCGCCAGCCGCGCATGCAGGAAAGCCTCGCCCGCTTGCGCGCGGTGACTGTTCCACCTAGCTAACACGCCATGGCTGATCCCTATGCAACCCTGGGCGTGGCCCGCAATGCGACGGAGAAGGACATCAAGTCCGCCTATCGCAAGCTCGCCAAAGAGCTGCATCCGGACCGCAACAAGGACAATCCCAAGGCGTCGGAAAAATTTTCCGACGTGACCAAGGCTTACGACCTGCTGTCCGACAAGGACAAGCGTGCGCAATTCGACCGCGGCGAAATCGATGCCGAGGGCAATCCGGCCATGCCATTCGGCGGCGGGTTCGGCGGCCATGCGGGCGGCTTCCGCCGCGGCGCGGGGGCGCAGCGCAATTATTCCGCCAGCGATTTCGAGGGCGCCGGCGCCGAAGGGATCGACATTGGCGACCTTTTCGAAGGGCTGTTCGGCGGCGGCCGCGCCGGGGCTTCGGCCGGAGCGCGCAGGCCCCAGCCCCCGCCGCGCAAGGGCGCCGATATACGCTACCGGCTGAAAGTGCCCTTCGTGGATGCCGCCGCGCGGCGCGACCAGCGGATCACGCTCTCCGACGGCAAGACGATCGATCTCAAGCTTCCAGCAGGAGTCGAGAACGGCACGCAGATGCGGCTCAAGGGCAAGGGCGATCTTGGGCCCGGGGGCGCGGGCGACGGGCTGGTCGAGATCGAAATCCAGCCGCATCCCTTCTTCCGCCGCGACGGCGACGATGTGCGGCTCGACCTGCCGGTAACGCTGGACGAAGCCGTCAACGGCGCGAAAGTGAAAGTGCCGACGGTCGACGGGCCGGTGATGCTGACAATCGCTCCCGGATCGAGCTCGGGGCAATCATTGCGGCTCAAGGGCAAGGGCTTTTCGAAGAAGAACGGCCAGCGCGGCGACCAGCTGGCGACGCTCGAAATCGTCCTTCCCGACGACCCAAGCGAGCTGGCCGCCAAGCTCGAGGGTTGGAGCGACAAAAGCGATGTGCGCGCCAGGTTCGGCGTGTAGCGACCTCGGCCCTCGACAGAACGCGGGCCGCTGCTAGAAACCGCAGGCGATGGCGGCACCCGGCCTTTCCGATCACGATCCACCCGGCTCCCCGCTGGCCGACCTTTCGCCCGAAGCGCGCCGGCGCGAGGCTGTGCAAGCGCATTTGCTGCACCGGCCAGTGCAGCATGTCGACCGACGGAGGCTGGCCGTCCAGATCGCCAAACGCGCCGCATTGGGCGCCTGGAACGACGGTTTCATCCATGCCGGCAATCTTGCCTATATGGCGATGCTGGCGATCTTCCCCTTCTTCATCCTCGGCGCGGCGACATTCAGCCTGATCGGCGAACAGAGCGAGCAGGCGGCGACGATCGACGCAGTGCTGTACGCACTTCCGCCGGTCGTCGGTAATGTGATCGGCCCGGTCGCGCGCAGCGTGATCGAGGCGCGCAGCGGCTGGCTGCTGTGGGGCGGCGGACTGGTGGGATTATGGACCGTGGGCAGCCTGATCGAGACGATCCGCGACATCCTTCGGCGCGCTTACGGCACCGAACCGACCCATGCCTTCTGGATGTACCGCCTGCTGTCCACCGGGATCATCGTGGGAGCGGTCGTGCTGCTGATCCTCTCGCTGATCGCGCAGGTCCTGATCGGGGCGGCACAGGAAGTGATAGCAGCCTATGCGCCGGCGCTCAGCGATGTGATCGGCCAGCTTTCGATATCGCGCCTGGTTCCGGCGCTTGGCCTGTTCGTCTCGCTCTATCTCCTGTTCTACACGCTGACTCCTCCCGCCTATCGCGCGCGGCGATACCCCAAATGGCCCGGAGCGCTGGTGGTGACATTGTGGTGGGTGGGCGTGACGATCCTGCTGCCCCCGCTCCTGCGCAGCGTTTTTACCTACGATCTCACATACGGATCGCTCGCGGGAATGATGATCGCGCTTTTCTTTTTCTGGCTTGTCGGACTAGGGATGGTGATCGGTGCGGAACTCAACGCCGCGCTCGCCATAACGCCGGAAGAGGCGGAGGAATGGAACGACAAGCCCGACGGGAAGCCGGCTTCGGCCCCGCCGGGGAGTGATGACCAGGGAGGAAATTCAACGCCATGACCGGTCTGATGCGGGGCAAGCGCGGCTTGATCATGGGCCTTGCCAATGACAAGTCGCTGGCCTGGGGCATTGCCCGCAAGCTGCATGAAGCGGGGGCCGAAATGGCCTTCTCCTACCAGGGCGATGCGCTGAAGAAGCGCGTCGGACCGCTCGCCGAACAGGTGGGTTCGGATTTCCTGTTCGAATGCGACGTGTCGGATATGGGCGCGCTCGATTCCGCTTTCGACACGTTGAAGAAGCGCTGGGACAGCCTCGACTTCGTAGTCCATGCGATCGGATTTTCGGACAAGAACGAGCTACGCGGGAAATATGTCGACACCAGTCTCGAGAACTTCCTGATGACGTTGAACATTTCGGCCTATTCGCTGGTGGCGGTCGCGCAGCGCGCCGCGGCGATGATGCCAGCTAAAGAGGTCGCGGAGGACGGCACGGTGAGCGGCGGAGGCAGCATCCTGACCCTCACCTATTACGGCGCCGAAAAGGTCGTCCCGCATTACAATGTCATGGGCGTGGCCAAGGCCGCGCTGGAGACCAGCGTGAAATATCTCGCCAACGATCTCGGGCCGGACAATATCCGCGTCAATGCGATCAGCGCCGGGCCGATCAAGACGCTGGCGGCCAGCGGGATCGGCGATTTCCGCTACATCCTCAAATGGAACGAGCTCAATTCGCCGCTCCGCCGCAATGTCACGATCGAGGATGTCGGCGGGGCCGGACTTTACATGCTCTCCGACCTCTCCAGCGGCGTGACCGGCGAAGTGCACCATGTCGATGCCGGATATCATCTGGTCGGCATGAAGCAGGAAGACGCGCCGGACATTTCGCTCGTCTGAGCGCAAAGAAACCGCCTTCCAGGGTCCATTTGTTCCTGTTATGTTCAATCTATCGATTCGGCATGGAGGTGAAGATGGCGATGCAAGGCGGGTGCCAGTGCGGCGCGGTGCGATACGAGATCGAAGGCGAGGCGGCGCATAATGCACTATGCCATTGCGCGGATTGCCGTGCCTCCACGGGAGCGCCGGCAGTCGCCTGGCTCGCGGTGAAGGAACCGCAATTCAAGCTTCTTTCGGGCGATCCCAAAACCTATCATGGCAAGAACGGGGCCGAGCGTAATTTCTGCCCCACATGCGGGACGGGCCTGTTCTATCGCAATGCACAGATGCTGCCGGGCATTGTCGATGTGCAATCGGCAACACTCGACGACGCAGCTTCCGTTCCGCCCGGTGCGCAGATCCAGTGTGCCGAGAAGCTGCCATGGTTCGACGCGGCGGCCGGACTTCCGGCCTTCGAGCGCTATCCTGGCATGTGAGGCCGTCAGCTCAATCCGCCGCCAGCAGTTCCACGATCCTTCGGCTCGCCTGACCATCGCCATAGGGGTTGTGCGCGCGGGCCATGGCGGCGTGCGCTGCCTCATCGTCGAGGAGACATGAGACTTCCTCGATAATCCGGAAAGCATCGCTCCCCACCAGCCTCACCGTGCCCGCGGCCACGCCTTCGGGCCGCTCGGTGGTGTCGCGCGTCACCAGTACCGGAGTGCCGAGCGCGGGTGCTTCCTCCTGCACCCCGCCGCTATCGGTGAGCATGAAGTGGGAGACCGCCATCAGCCGCGCGAAATGCGGGTAGTCGAGCGGGGCGATGATCGCGACATTGGCAAGACCCGCCAACGCCTCGCTAAAAGTATCGCGCAGCTGAGGATTGGGATGGAGCGGGACGATGAAAGCAATGTCCTCACGCGCCGCAAGCGCTCGCACCGCATGGGCGATCCCGCGCACGCCGCTGCCCCAGTTTTCGCGCCGGTGGCAGGTGACCGCGACGATCCGCCGCCCGGCGTAGCGCGCCTCCAGTTCCGCCAGCCCGGCGGCGAGCGCGGGCTCGGCATCCATCCGGGCCGTAATCCAATGCAGCGCGTCGACCACAGTGTTGCCGGTGACATGGATGCGTGCCGGATCGACCCCTTCCCTGCGCAAGGCCTCTGCCGCGCCTGCGGTCGGCGCCAGATGCAGATCCGCTATCCGCGCCACCAGATAGCGGTTGATCTCTTCCGGATATGGCAGCGAAAAATCGCCGCTCCGCAATCCCGCCTCCACATGGGCCACGCGCACGCCATGCTCATATGCAGCGACAGCGCCGCATAATGTCGTTGCGGTGTCGCCTTGCACCACGACCCAGTCGGGCCGTTCGCGTGCGATCACGCGTGACAGAGCACCGTGCAACCGCGCCGCCAGCGCATCGAGCGTCTGGCCCGGGCGCATGATGTCCAGAGCGATATCCGGTTCGATCCCGGCGATCCCCAGCACCTGCCCGAGCATTTCGCGATGCTGACCGGTGGTGCAGATACGGCTCTCGAAACGGGGATCTTCCGCCAGTGCGTGCAGCAGCGGAAACAGCTTGATCGCCTCCGGCCGCGTCCCGAAGACCGTCAATATTCGCAGAGAGCCCCCCATTGGGAGGGCGTTAGCGCATCATCGCCGCCGGAAGGAACCTGTTCCTCGGTTCTGAACCAAAACGGACCTATTCGGCTGTTTCGCCGGGAGCGATTTCCGGGAGGTCTTCTTCCGGCCGGGCGGAGGCGTCCTCGGCTGCACGCTCACGCTCAAGCCGTTCCATATATTCGCGTTCGATCTCTTCCACCCGCCCCTGCTCGGCGGCGGCTTCTTCGTCGATCGTCGAGAGGCGCCTGGCGCGTTCTTCCTCGATCAACTGGCTGAAGCGGACATCGGAGTTCTGCTCCTTCTCCGCATAGGCCGCGTCGATAAGCTGCTGGGTGCACCCGGTCATACCGCCCGCACCGACCGGCGAGCAGGACATGGTCCCGAAAGCGCCGACGGTTTCGTAGGACCTCACCCTCTCGGTCCATGCAACATTCTGGGGGTCTTCGGATGTGCGCAGGTTTTCCGGAATCCGGTACCGCTCGCTCTCGCCCTTGCGCGCACAGACGGTGATCTCATTCTGGGTCGAAGGCGGGCAGGGATCGTCGCCGAAGACGATCAGCTGGTTGATCCGGTCACCGCCCTCGTCCTGCGCCGCAGCCGGCGAGGCGAAAAAGGCCAGCGATGCTGCCAGCGCGATAAAGGGGGCGATCGGTCGGTGGATCATCTTTTTCTCCATGAGCGCGGCACATAGCAGCCCCGCGCGAGTGAACCATAGCTGAAGCGCGCGGGAAGCAGGAATGATCCCGCTCAAATCTTCTCCGAAAGGCGAATCGCCATGCGGCAACCCAGCCGTATCGCGCCCGACAAGAGCGGATAGGCCGGAGCCCTCTCCGCGCCCGCTGCCAGCGCGGCATCGCGATGTGCACGCTCATCCTCGCGGAATTCGGCGATCGCCGCGGCAAGCTCGGGATCGTCGCCATCGGCGTCCAGCTCATCGAGCTGGCGCGAATAGTGCCGGTCGATCTCTTCCTCCACCGCCGCGGTGCAGGCCATGGCCGCTTCCGGCCCGATCAGCGCAGTCGCAGCACCCAGCGCGTAACCCGCAACTGACCAGAAGGGCTGCAGTGCGGTGGGACGCACGCCCCGTTCGGCCACCAGCGCATCGAAACGTTCGAGATGCGCCTCTTCCTGCGCCAGCATGCCGCGAATCTCGGTGGAATGGGGCGTGCGGTCACCCATCACCGCGAGCTGGCCCGCATAAATCCGCGTGGCGCCGTACTCGCCTGCCTGATCGACGCGGATCATCGCCTCACGCCTGCCGCTCATTTTGCTCTCGCCTTCCGCAACAATGCGAAAATCGCAATGGCCGCCGCAGTGGAAACCAGGAAGTTGAAGCCGGCAAGCGAAATGCCGAAGAGGCTCCACTGAACCTCGTCGCAGCGAACGATAGGCGCTGCGAATATATCCGCCAGCGCGTCACCCGAGCCGCCTGTAGCAGCGGCGCAAGTGGTGATACCTTCCCACCAGCCATATTCGACCCCGGCATGGTATCCGCCGATGAGACCCGACGCCAGGATCGCAAAGCCGGCCAGCGCGATCCAGAGACGCCTCGGTGCGGCAACGAAGGAAATGATCGCCAGCGCAACCGCGGCGAAATGCGGCCAGCGCTGCCACCAGCACATTTCGCATGGGAACAGGCCGAAGCCGTATTCGGAAATATAGGCCCCGGCGAGCAGCAGGGCGGGGATGGCAAGCGCGAGGCGCTGCGCGAGTTTCTCCCCATCAGCCATGGTGAAGCCTTCCTATCGGCGCGCAGCGATCGTCGCACGCGAGGTGCGGCGAAGGGTCTCCAGCGCATAATGCAGCTGGAAATCCTCGATTCCCTGCTCTTCGAGCTGCTCCGCCGTCAGGGTGAAGCGGGGATCGGCTTGTTGGTCGAATTCGAGGGCTTTGTCGTCGAGATCGACCTCGTTCACCAGGTGGCCGCGCAGGTCGGATTCGCGCAGCGCATATTTCTGGCGGCGCTGGGCATCGGGATCGGAAAGTTGCGGCACGCGGATATCGGGTTCGATCCCGCCTTCCTGCACCGAACGGCCCGACGGCGTATAATAGCGCGCCGTGGTCAGCTTGAGCGCGGCATCGCGCGACAGCGGCAGGAGCGACTGCACGCTGCCCTTGCCGAAGCTGCGCTCTCCCAGCACCAGTGCGCGGCGCTGGTCCTGCAAGGCGCCGGCGACGATCTCGCTGGCCGATGCGGAACCGGCGTCGATCAGCACGACCATCGGCAAGCCCGCGGCGATATCGCCGCGATAGACCGTTTCGGAATCGTAATAGATCGTGTCGCGGCTGTTGCGGCCGCGCTGCGAAACGATCTGGCCCTCCGTCAGGAACAGGTCCGACAGGGCCACCGCCTCGTCCAGCGAGCCGCCCGGATTGCGGCGCAGGTCGAGCACCAGTCCGTTGAGCCGGCCGGGCGCTTCCTTGCGCAGGCTGAGGAGGGCTTGGCGCACATCGGCGCCGACATCGCGGCTGAACTCGTTGACGCTGATCACACCGATGCCGCCCTCGGCAAGCTCGTATGTGACCGGCTCCAGATCGATCACGCCGCGCGTGACATCGAGCTCCATCGGCTCTTCCGCGCCTGGGCGGAACACGGTGAGCTGGATCGAGGAGCCGGCGACGCCGCGCAT
This sequence comes from Alteraurantiacibacter sp., assembly GCA_036397575.1. GTDB lineage: Bacteria > Pseudomonadota > Alphaproteobacteria > Sphingomonadales > Sphingomonadaceae > DASWIR01. The sequence goes on from DASWIR010000061.1 coordinate 9,981, forward strand.
CTGCGCCACCGCCTCGTCCAGCTCCAGCCCGTAAATCAGCTTGCCGTCGAGATGGGTGATGTAATCGCCCGCCTTGATCCCGGCCTTGTCCGCCGGACTGCCCTTGAAGGGCGAGACGACCTTCACAGCGCCATCTTCCATCACCACGGAAATACCGAGGCCCTGATAATTGCCGTCGATCATCGTTTCGAGCCGTTCGAGCGCGGCACCGTCGAGATAGGCGTTGTGAGGGTCGAGCGCGGCGAGCATGCCGTTGATCGCGCCCTTGATCAGAACTTCGTCCTCGACAGGCTCGACATAGCTTGCCTTGATCCGCTGGTAAGTGGCGAAGAACTTCGCAAATTCCGGCGACACACGGCCATCGACCTGCGCGAGGCCGGCGGTCGTCGCGGGGATCAGTGCGACCGCGGTCAGCAGCGCCGCGGAGCGGAAGAAGGGAGCCAGTTTCATGTCCGAACCTTTGTGTTTCCCGCCCTTACTATCGCGTGGGGCACGTTAACGCCAGATGAGGATGGAAATGCGGCTTTGCCGTCCGTCGAAGCGTGTCCGCCGCCGGACGATTGGAGCAGGGCCGGGGACGGCGGAATCAACCGATAAAGGGCAGCGGGTTGACCGGTTCGCCATCGTGCCTGAGTTCGAGCGTGACGCGCGGACCGGAGCGCGGCGCCACGCCGAGCGGCGCGCCGGCAACCAGCTGCTCTCCCACTACCACATCGCTGCGCGCAAGACCTGTGACGAGGCTCGTCCAGCCGCCCGCATGCTCGATAATCACGATCCTGCCATAGCCCCGATAAGGTCCTGAAAAAGCGACCCTTCCTTCCGCCGGGGCGATCACCACCGCGCCTTGCGGCGGGCCAAGCACCAGCCCCTTGCTGGTGCCGCCGCCCACGGGCGCGCCAAAGCCTGCCAGCACCCTCCCGGTGACGGGCAGGCGGTAACCGGCGGGCGGGCGGGCCGAAGACACGGATGCCGGTGCAGGCGATGCCTCGGCGACTACCGACCTCGCGGGCCTTGCCGGACGAGGGATCGGGCCGGCAAGCGCAGCCAGCTCTTCGCGCAGCCCCCCGGCGCGGTCCAGCTCGCTGATCAGCGAATCGAGGTCGCGGGCCTCCTCGGCCAGCGCCAGAACGCGTTCCGATTCGCGATCCGCCGCGCCCGCGGCCTGCCGCTGTTCGAGCTGCTGGCGCGATTCGAGCGCGGCAAGCTGCTTCTGCCGTTCCTCCAGCTGGCCATCGAGCCGCGCCAGCGCATTGCGCGCCTCGATCGCCTCCTCGCGCAGGGCGCGCGCCTCGTTCAGTTCGGCGCGCAGGCCGGTGGTACGCCGCTCCACCTCGGGCAGGGCAGTCGCAAAGATCGCCCTTGTATAGACCGCGTCCTGCAGGCTCCCGGGGCGCAGCACTGCAAAGACCAGCGGTCGGCGCGTGAAATTCTGCAAGGCGGCGGTCAGACCGATCAATGGGCGCTGGCGCTCGGCCAGGCGGCTGCGGATGCCGGCATATTGGCGGTCGACCAGCGCGATCCGCGCGCCTGCCGCGGCCAATGCGGCTTCGGTTTCCTGCAATCGCGAAGCGAGCACAGCCGCCTCCCGCCGGGTCTTTTCGACCTGCTCGGTCGTGCTGGCGGCAGCGGTTTCGAGCTGCCGGGATCGCTGCTGGGCGAGGCGCTGCTGGCGCAATGCCTCCCGCAGCGCATCCTGCGTTTCCCCGATGCTCGCAAAAGCGCCCGCACCCTGCGCATCCGCGCCGCGGGCCACGAGCACGCTAGCCAGCACGGCAAGGGCAAAGAGGGTGAGCGCGTAGCGCATGGCGCTACCCTGCCCGATGATAGGGATGGCCGGCAAGGATGCTGGTTGCACGGTAGAGCTGTTCGGCAAGCATGGCGCGGGCCAGAAGATGCGGCCAGGTCGCGGCGCCGAAAGCGATGAGAAGGTCGGCGCCTTCGCGCTCTTCGCCGGAATGACCGTCGGCCGCACCGATCAGGAAGCGCGTTTCGCGAATGCCCTCGTCGCGCCATTTCCCGAGCAGGGCGGCCAATTCCTCGGAGGAGAACTGCCTGCCGCGTTCGTCGAGCAGGAGGGTGCGAAACGGTGCCTGCGCTTCGGGGACCTTCCCTCCGGTCTCGGGCAGCTCGGTAAACCTGACCGGCCAGGCGATGCGCTTCTCATAGCGCGCAACCAGCTCCGCCTCGGGCGAGCGGGCAATCTTGCCGCGGGCGATCACATGGAGGAGCATATTTGTTTGGACCTCAAACGCCGGGCGCGGGCCATCCGGCCCGCTTGGCTTTCGGCCTGACCGGCCGACGCGCATTCGCGCTTGCGGGGCTGCTTGCCGCAGCCCCGAACCATTCCAAGCCAAGGTGGTCGTGTGTTGTTCGGTCCGCGACCAGCGGACCGCAAGGCCGAACGGCCGCCCGCAGCGACCGCAGGGAGCGAGGATAGCCTAAGGCCGCGGACGCGGCCGCCGGCGCCTGAGGCAAACAAATCACGCCGTGCCGGCAGCCGGAGTCTCGTCGCCCACGCCCCACATGCGCTCCAGATTGTAGAAGCCGCG
>DASWIR010000062.1:0-5309 GCA_036397575.1 Alteraurantiacibacter sp.
GCAGGTCCGTCAGGGGCCTGACGGAGGGGCCATGGGGGCGACGGGCAACCAAGCGAATGGTTCGCATCGCACGCCGGTTGCGCCGCGAAATGTCGCTGTCCGAGGTGCTGATGTCGCGCGTGCCGAAGCACTCGGATATAAAATTTCGCAAGCGGCATCCCTGCGAGCGAAATGTTGAAGGATGTGGGCGTCGCGGCCGAGAGCATCGTGGCGGCTTGCGCAAGCGGGGTGCCTGGCCCTTCACCACGCCATGAGGCGGAGGATTATCGATCCAAATCACGTTCCGGGTGGGACTACTTACAGCCTCTCGACCGTTCCGGCCGTCACCTGCCACACTGCGGCCTCCCGCTCTATGCCGGAGAAGGGTGCAGGTTCGGTGCCGGTCATCCAGATCTGCGCACCGCTGTGGCGCAAGCGGTCGTACAATGCGTCGCGGCGGATCGGATCGAGATGGGCGGCGATTTCGTCCAGCAGCAGCACGCTTGGCCGTCCGCGTGCGGCAAGTCCCGCATGGGCGAGCGTCATCGCCACAAGCATCGCCTTCTGCTCGCCGGTAGAACATTGTGCCGCCGGCGCGCCGGTGCCTTCCATGGTGGCTTCCAGCTCGTCTCGATGCGGGCCAACCAGGCTGCGTCCGGCGGCCCGATCCTTCGGTCTGGACTTCGCCAGTGCTTCGGCCAGCAGCTCCTCCACCATTGGCGCGCTGGAGCGATAAAGAAGATGAGGCCGGGCGAAGGGATAGGGTGCCTCTTCGGCCAGGGTGTCTTCCAGCCGGGTCACGAGTTCGGCGCGGCCCTGCGCCAGCATGGATCCCGATGCGGCCATCTGCGCTTCCAGAGAGGCGAGCCATTCCGGATCGGGCTGCCCATCGCCGCTCAAGAGCCTGTTGCGCTCGCGCAGAGCCGCTTCATAACGCGCCGCATGGCTCGAATGGGTGGGGAAGAGGGCCAGAGCCATGCGGTCCATCTGCCGCCGCCGGGCACCCGCGCTATCGGTGAAAAGCCGGTCCTGTGCCGGAGTCAGCCAGCAGACCGAGAGCCATTCGCCAAGCGTCACCGCGGACGAACGCGAGCCGTTGATGCGTATCTGCCGGCGATTGGGCTGCGCCGCTTCGGTGCCGGTGCCGAGGCTGACGGGTTCGGAATGGTCATCGCCCGTCAATTGGACATTGATGGCAAAGCCGCCCGGGCCGTTCGCCTGCGCCATTTCGGAAAGCGGCGCGCGCCTCAATCCGCGCCCGGGGGCGAGGAGCGAGAGAGCTTCGAGAACATTGGTCTTGCCCGCCCCGTTCTCGCCTACCAGCAGGTTGAAGCGCGAAGTGCCGTCGATCGCGCTGTGCGCATGGTTGCGGAAGGTAATGAGCTGGATGCGGTCGAGCGCCATGGGAATTGCCGGACTATCCGAGCGGTGAGTGGTATGCCACGGCAAATTTCCCAATCCCAAATGTTGGTGAACTACACCAAAATACCGCATTCATCCTGTGGCAACCAATTTTTTCGCCCGTAGAAATGGCGGAATTCTGCCGTTTTTCAAAACTGGCACGCCTCCTGCAATGTATTGCGCATGGGCGGATGGGCCGCCTTAACATTGAAGAGAAGGGATAAAAATGATGCGTATGTTCGAAAATATCGGGAATGTCGCTGCGGCGTTTGCTGCTCTGGCAATGTCGGTGGGCCTGATTGCCGCCGCTTTCGCTCCTGGCCTGACTGCAGCTCCGGGGTTCCTGGCATGAGCAATATCGACCGCAGGAACCACGGCACCGACCTCTCCGGCTCGTTCCGCCTCGACAAGGTGAACGGCAAGCTGATGGGGGTTTGCGCCGGCCTTGCCAACTATTTCAAAGTCGATCCCATGATCGTTCGTGCGGTCTTCGTGATCGGCACGCTGGTGGGCTTCGGCAGCTTCATCCTCATCTATCTCGCGATCGCGCTGCTGGCGGACTAAGAGCCGCCTCAGCGCGAAAGCGCGAAGGGAGAGAAATCGGTGTCCGTATCGAATACTTCCGCGCCCTCGCGCCGCTTGAGGAAATTGACGACCAAATAAGTGAACGGGGTCAGCAGCGCTTCCCAGGCGGTCTTGATCAGCCACTGCGAGAGCACCACCTGCCACAGCAGCTCCGGCGGCCAGCCGGCGAGGCCATAGAAGGCCAGCGGGTAGAAAATCAGACTGTCGAGACCTTGCCCGACCACCGTGGAGCCTATCGTCCGGCTCCACAGGTGTTTTCCCCTCGTCCAGACCTTCATCTTCGCCAGCACGAAGCTGTTGGCGAATTCGCCCGCCCAGAAGGCGACCATCGAGGCGAGCACGATCCGCCAGCTATTGCCGAAGACGAATTCGTAAGCCTCCTGCCCGGGCCAGCCTGCGGCCGGCGGCAATGCGACCACCACCGCGGCCATGAACGCCATGAAGATCAATGCCGCGAACCCCGTCCAGATCACTCGCCGCGCATGGCTATAGCCATAGACCTCGGTCAGCACGTCGCCGATGATGTAGGAGACCGGGAAGAACAGCACGCCCGCGCCGAACGACCACTCGGTGCCGCCAGGCAAGGCGATGTAGCTCGGCTTCGACGCACCGATGATGTTGGACAAGAGGAGGATGGTGACGAATGCCGCCATCACCAGATCGAAATAGCGGAAACTGGCCCGCGCGCCTTCCGCTCCGCCCAGCTTTTCCGGTGTCCCGTCCATCGGGATGTGACTAGCGCGATTTGCGGAGGGCGCAAAGCACGCTAATGGATCCATGGCGAGCGCCCGTAGCTCATCTGGATAGAGCGCGAGACTTCTAATCTTGAGGTAGCAGGTTCGAGTCCTGCCGGGCGCGCCAATTACTTCCGGACCCAGGCGCCGCGCCGGTCAGGAGGCGCTCGCACATTGGATGCAGCGAGTGGCGGTTGGCATAGCTTCCAGCCGTTCCCGACCGATTTCCTCGCCGCAGTTTACGCAAATCCCGTACGTGCCGTTTTCGATGCGCAGCAGCGCCATGCGGATATCCGCGATTTCCCTGCGCAGGACTTCGTCCACGCCTTCCAGCGCTTCGTCATCGGCAAGATCGACGGCCTGCTCTTCGAAATCGGGATCGAGCGGGCTGCGCAGATTGTCCTCGATCACTTCGGCCCGTTCGAGCAGTTCGGCCAGCCTCGCGCGCAGGCCGCCTGCAATTTTCTCATGGCTCATATCCATTCCCTTTTTTTGGCCTGGAAGTCCCACTTACCATTCCGGATGGCCCGGACATTGCGAATTGTCAAAATCCGACGCGCGCTGTTGCCGGATTGACTGTCGGAAAGGCTTACAGTCGCAGAAAGCTTAACGGATCGGAAACCATCGTACCCTATGGAAATCCGTGGGACTGCAAAACTGGCACGATGCCTGCAATGTATTGGACACCCCCAAGTCTTCGAATGAGGCGGGACCGCAAAACCCCTGTCCCCCACTGGTCTCCCGGTCCCGCCTCCCCGAAGCTCTTTCCCAAAAAAACAACTATATCGATTACAAACGCGGGAGCGCTCCATCGCCCCCTTCGTCATGCTGAACTTGTTTCAGCATCCATCGAGCCGCCGAGACGGACGGTCCAAGAGGAGAAATGGACCCTGAACCAAGTTCAGGGTGACAAAAAAGGAAACGATCGTCCCCGTCACCGGCTTCGTGCTTGCAAACAACCTAATCGCCAAAAAAAAGCCCCGCCGAAGCGAGGCCTTTCATGTGCTGAGTGGGTTCTGACCCTAGGCGCTGAGCTTTTCCGAGAGAAGCTGCTGCAATTCGCCGGCCTCGTACATCTCCATCATGATGTCGCTGCCGCCGACGAATTCACCCTTCACATAGAGCTGGGGGACGGTCGGCCAGTCGGAATAGGCCTTGATGCCCTGGCGAACCTCCATGTCCTGCAGGACGTCGACGCCTTCGAAATCGACGCCGCAATGTTCGAGGATCGCGACCGCTCGGCTGGAAAAACCGCATTGCGGAAAAAGCGGCGTGCCCTTCATGAACAGCACCACATCATGGTCGCCAACTATGCTGGCAATGCGCGAATTGACATCGGACATGTGATCGGATCCCGGTGAAATCTGTCTTGCCGGACTTAGTTGGGAACCGCGGTGGTCAGTTGCAAGGCATGGAGTTCGCCGCCCATGCGGCCGCCCAGCGCCTCATAGACCATCTTGTGCTGCTGCACCCGGTTCTTCCCGGCGAAATCGGGTGAGACGACATGCGCGCGGTAATGGTCGCCATCGCCCGCAAGGTCCTCGATCGTGACCTGCGCGCCGGGCAGGGCGGACCTGATCAGCGCTTCGATCTCCGCGGCTTGCATCGCCATCGGATCAGGACTCGCTCATCAACTGGCGCTTTGCCTCAACCGCCTTTTCCTCGAGCGCGGCGCGCACACCGGCATCGTCGACATCGATGCCCGCAGCGGTCAGGTCGCCCAGCACCTTGCGAATAACGTCTTCGTCGCCCGCTTCCTCGAAATCGGCCTGGATCACTTCCTTGGCATAGGCGTCGGTCTCTTCGGGGGTCAGCCCCATCTTGGCCGCCGCCCAGTGGCCGAGCAGGCGATTGCGCCGTGCGGCGACGCGGAACGCCGTCTGCTCGTCCATCGCGTATTTTGCCTCTTCGGCGCGCTCACGGTCACTGAAATCGGTCATGTCTGGCCTTTCGAATTGGTCTGTTGTCTCGCTTAGCGCCGCGCGGGCTCAGGCGGCAAGCCCTGTCCCTTTTGCGAGCCAGGGCATGTCGCGAGCCTGGCGCACCTCGTAATCCGAGATGGCTTTGCCGCTTTCCAGCGTCAGCCCGACTTCGTCGAGCCCGTGCATCAGGCAGTGTTTGCGGAACGGATCGATCTCGAAGGTGAAACGGTCCTGGAAGGGAGTCGTCACCACCTGATTTTCGAGGTCGATGGAAATCGGGTCGGTTTCGGCGACTTCCATCAGCCGGTCGATGGCCTCTTGCGGCAACTCCACGGTGAGGATGCCGTTCTTGAACGCATTGCTCGAGAAAATGTCGGAGAAGGACGGCGCGATAACCGCCTTCACGCCCATGTCGAGCAACGCCCATGCGGCATGTTCGCGGCTCGAACCGCAGCCGAAATTGTCGCCCGCGATGATGATCGGCGCGCCCTCGTGCCTGGGATCGTCGAAGAGATTGGCCGGGTCCTTGCGCAGCGCTTCGAATGCGCCGCGTCCCAGCCCTTCGCGGGTGACCGTTTTCAGCCAGTGGGCCGGGATGATGATGTCGGTATCGACATTCTTCATGCCGAACGGATAGGCGCGGCCCTCGACCGCGCGGACAGGTTCCATCAATCGGTCTCCGGCGGTT
>DASWIR010000063.1:0-3415 GCA_036397575.1 Alteraurantiacibacter sp.
GCGGGAATCGACGAAGGGGCCAAGCTCGTCTGCGGCGGAACAGGCCGGCCCCCGGGCCTCAATCGCGGCTATTTCGCAAGGCCGACAGTCTTTTCCGAGGTCACGCCCGAGATGCGCATCGCGCAGGAGGAGATCTTCGGCCCGGTCCTCGTCATCCAGCCCTATGAGGACGAGGAGGACGCGATCCGGATCGCCAACGCCACGGTTTACGGCCTCAGCTCGCATGTCCAGTCCAGCGACCAGGAAAGCGCGCGCCGCGTGGCCCGCCGGATCCGCGCGGGCCAGGTCCATATCAATTACCCCGCCTGGTCGGGCCATGCGCCCTTCGGTGGTTACCGGCAGTCGGGCAACGGCCGCGAATACGGAGTCTTCGGCTTCGAGGAATATCTCGAGGTGAAGGCCATCCTTGGATATTGAGGAGCAGGCGCCAGGCTTCGGCCCACGACCTCAACCGCGTCCACCGCATGTGCTACAGCCGCTTCCACCCTGGCTCGCCGTTCGGCGCTAGCGGCGACCCCGGCGCAGGAGCCCGTGGGCAGGGCGGGTGCTCGTCGCTTGCGCTGCGGAACCACCGCTCCCCACCGGAGTTGAAAAGTAGACGGTAAACCGATTTCAGATGCGCCGGGACTCTTGGGCCCTCGCCGTCCATTTCGGCGTGCTGGTTCGCCTGCTCTATGGAGCGGGAACGGGCTCGCCGATGCTTTCCCAGGTCAGGCAGAAGGACGCCGACCATGAAGACTGTCCGGGATATACTCGACTCCAAGGGGCGCGAGGTCTGGACGATCGAGCCCGGCGAAATGGTTCTGGCGGCGCTGAGGGAAATGGCGCGCCGGGACGTCGGAGCATTGGTCGTCGCCGATGAAGGCGGACCGGTGGGGATCTTCACCGAACGGCACTATGCCAGAAACGTCTTTCTGAAGGGGCGGGCGTCCCCCACCACTCCGGTGCGTGAGGCCATGCGAACCGGTTTCGTTTATGTCGGTCCGGAACGAACGATCGAAGAGTGCATGGCTCTGATGACGGAACATAAGATCCGCCACCTTCCGGTCATGGAGAACGACAATCTGGCCGGACTGGTATCGCAAGGCGACCTGGTCAGAAGCATCATTGCCGATCGGGAGTTCACGATCGATCAGCTCACGAACTACATCGCCGGCACGCGATAGGCGCTCAGCGCTGATCGCGCTTCACCGGCTGGTCTTCCGGGGCGACCGAAATGCGCACAGTCTCGCCCGAATTGCCGGGGAAGTCGGTGAACATCGCCTCGACCAGGTTCGGCACGAGATATTGCAGCCGGTTGGAGGTCGAAAGCGCTTCCGCCTTGCCTTCGAACAACCGCTCGCCATCTGCCGCGCGCTCGATCTTCAGGTCGATGCCGCTGGTATAGACCGTGTAGCTATAGACATCGCGGCCGTAATGGCTGTCGAAGAACGGGTCGTGGAAGCCGTAGCCCCAGCTGCGCGTGGGTACATAGGCAACGCGCGAGTGGCCGTCGCGGCCGCGCCACACGACCGGACGGTAGCTGTACCACGAATTGTAGAACGGATCGCGGGTGAAGCCGGTCGAACGGACGCGCTCGCGGCCCTTGTCGACGCCATAGTCGAATCGGACCAGCAGCGTGGCGTTTTCGGGGCTCGCCTCGCTATAGCCGAGCTGCTGCATCTCTTCCTCGACATAGTCGGCATATTGCGAGAATTCGAGGCCGCCGGCCAGCGCGGGATCGTCCGCCACGACCGCGAAGGTCTGTCCCTGCGGGGCGGGCAGCTGCGAAGTGAAGCGCGACACGTCGGCATTGAAGGACGAGGCGCAGGCGGCGAGGCCGGCCAGCAGCAGCGGTGCAGCGGCCAGCTTCAGGCTCTGGCCCAGTTTCTTTGTTGAACGGATCATTGCACTCTCCGAAATCCTCTGCGCGGGCCGCGCCTCATCCGGCGCGCGCAATCAATTGCGATGGAATGCCTTATAATGCAGGCGGGCTGAACCCCTCTTGAATAATTGTTCAGAAAAATCGTTTGTTTTCAGTAGGGTCAGCGCCCGCGCACGAGGCCCAGCGCCTTGTAGGCCGCATCCAGCGTCGGTCCGCCGATCTCACGGGCCCTGAGCGCGCCGCGCGCGAGAATCGCATCGAGCGCCTCGCGGTCGGCTTTCAGTTCCACGAAGCGGTCGCGAATGGGGCCGAGCGTTTCGGCCAGCAATTCACCCAAAGCCGGCTTGAACGCGCCGAAACCCTGTCCGCCATGTTCGGCCAGCACCGCATCGACCGGCATCTCGGCCAGGGCGGCATAGATCGAAACGAGGTTGAGCGCCTCGGGCCGCTCTTCCAGCCCCTTGGCCTCGCTCGGCAGCGGTTCAGGATCGGTCTTGGCCTTCCTGACCTTCTTCATGATCGTGTCGGCGTCGTCCGAAAGGTTGATCCGGCTCATGTCGGAGGGGTCGGACTTGCTCATCTTCGCGCTGCCGTCGCGCAGGCTCATGATCCGCGCCGCCTCGGGCGGGATATAGGGATCGGGCAGGGTGAAGACGGGTGCCTCTTCGCTCGCGAAATCGTTGTTGAACTTCTGTGCGATGTCGCGTGCCAGTTCGAGATGCTGCTTCTGGTCCTCGCCCACCGGCACGTGGGTCGCCTGGTAGAGCAGCACGTCGGCCGCCTGCAGCACCGGGTAGGTGAACAGCGCGATCGAGGCACCCTCGCGGTTCTTGCCCGACTTGTCCTTGAACTGGGTCATGCGGTTCAGCCAGCCCATCCGCGCCGTGCCGCTGAGCAGCCATTGCAGCTCGGCGTGAGCGGGAACCTGGGCCTGGTTGAACAGCACGGTCTTCGAGGTGTCGAGCCCGCAGGCGACCAGCGTGGCGACCAGCTCGAGCGTCGAATCGTGCAGCTCGGCCGGATCGTGCGGCATCGAGATGGCGTGCAGGTCGGCGATAAAGATCAGGCACTCGCCGCCCGCCGCGAGCGCATCGTCCTGCAACTTCACGTAGTTGCGGATGGCGCCCAGGTAGTTGCCGAGATGGGGCTTGCCGGTAGGCTGGATGCCGGAGACGACGCGCATTACTCTGCCGCTTTCTTCCTGGTAAGTTGCAGGAGCCGCTCGCGATCGACCGCGCCGATCGCGAAGGCTACTCCGAAATAGACGATGGCGGAGCAGGCTATGAGCACCGCCAGGGCGAACAGCCGCTCGAAGATTCCGGCGGCGTAATATCCGGTTAGCAGGTCGCGCGCGAACCACAATGCCGCGCCCATTGCCGCTGCGGCGACGATCTGCCGGGCGATCCGCCCCAGCAGCCGGATCGGGGCGCGATAGTGATCGCGTGCGGAAAGCACGGCGTAAAGCACAGCGGCATTGAGCCAGGCGCCGATTGCGCTCGCCGCCGCCACTCCGACCACGCCGAAGCGATCGAGGAAGAGGATGTTGAGCGC
>DASWIR010000064.1:0-5781 GCA_036397575.1 Alteraurantiacibacter sp.
ACCTATTTCGGGCTCGCCATGTCATATGCGATCCCGCTTGGGTCCGGGGACGACCGCGAGGTCGAGGTGTTCGGCGCGATCGACAACATCTTCGACACCGATCCGCCGGTTGCGCCGGGCGGCGGCGGCCTGGGCGGGTCCAACTACCCGACCAACCCGGTCTATTTCGACACGTTCGGCTCGCGCTTCCGGGCGGGTGTCAGGGTTCGTTACTAAGCAAGAAGCAGAGCTTCCCAAGGGAGGGGCGGGTCCGCGAGGATCCGCCCCTTTTGCTTGCGGGCAGCCTGCGCGGGAGGGGGGCGGCAACCTGTTGACACATGCCACACGCTCCTGGCGGATTTGCCGAAAAGCGTCACTTTGGAGGGCAAAAAGCGTCAACTGCCGGCCAAAAGCGTAAATTTGGGCGAAAAAAGCCGTCACCCTGCGCGGCCGGAAGTGTCAACCCGCGGGCAAAAGCGTCAAGCCGGGCGAAAAAGCGTCAACTTGCGCGCGAAAGTGTCATCCCGCGGCGGCCGATGAAGCCGAGGTTAGCCAACGCTTCGGATTTTCCATCGTAATTGCCTGAATATCCGCTTCGGTCACGCCCCGCGCCCGAAGGTACGGAAGGGTCTTTCTAAGAGTATATAGAAGCCCATCGGGATTGACTTTGTCACGATCAGAATCGCCAAGCACCCAATCGTTCGACAGCACGATCTGGCTTGCATAGCCGGCCTCGATCAGCCGCACGATTATTTCCCCGCGCGCCTGCGACGAAAGGCTCGCTCCGGCTGCATTCCCCCAGAACATATGATCCATGCCAAGCATGAAACCGCGTTTCGCCAGCGCCTCAAGATAGGGCAGGTCGTCGGTATCGTTGCTATGACCGATAATGACCTGGCCCGGATCGACACTCTCCGCTTCCAGCAGGTCGGCCTGCTGAATTCCGCCACGCAACCGGGAATTCGAGTGTGTTATTATGGGCGCGCCGGTGGCCGCGTGCGCCCACGCAGTCGCTTTGAAGGCTTTTTCTTCGGCTGGGGTCATGGCTTCGCCCGCAGAAGCGACCTTTATCACTCCGGCCTTTATGCCCGTGCCGTCGATGCCGGTCACAAGTTCCTGGACGAAGAAGTCCGCCAACTCTTCGAGCGTCTTGTTGAACGAAGGCGGCGCGTAAAGATGCTGGCCGGTCGAAGCGACGATGTGCATGCCGGATTTGAGCGACGCTTCCCTGCCAAAGACCACGTCCCGCCGGATATCGAAGCTGGTGGCATCGATCACCACATCGATCCCTGCTTCGCGCGCCTGCTCAAGGCGGCGCACAGCTTCCGAGAGGGCGGTCTGCTTATCTCCGTAAGTCTCCATAGGATCGAGGCAGACATGTTCGTGCGTCAAAATCCATCTCGATCGCGACACATCGACCGGCCCCGTGACGGTTTCGACCGATCGTCCACCCTTCGTTTGCGGGGACAACGGGCGGCTTGACGTGCAGGCAGCGAAGAGCGAAGTGGCGGTCGTAACCGCAGCAACGGCACCAGTTTTCAGAATGGTGCGGCGCGTTATCATCACGTCCCATCGTTCGATTGTGTTTGGCAGACCATAGCGATGGTCGGCCTCGCTGTCTCGCCTGGACTTAGCTGACCTCGCCTGTAACCAGCCGCACGTCTGCAATCCGAACTTGTTCGCCCCGCCTAAAATCCCACCTGATCACCGCCCTTGAGGCCGAGGATGCTGCGTGCCTCGGCGGGAGTGGCGATTTCCTTGCCCAGCGCCTCCAGCACGGTGCGGATCTTGGCCACCTGCTGCGCGTTCGAGGTCGCCAGTTCGCCCCGGCCGATGAACAGGCTGTCTTCCAGCCCGACGCGGACATTCCCGCCCAGCAGCGCCGACTGGGTGCAGAATTCGAGCTGGTGCTTGCCCGCGGCGAAGGCGGAGAAGACGTAATCCTCGCCGAACAGGCTGTCGGCCATGGTCACCATGTGCGAGAGATTGCGCACATCCGCGCCGATTCCGCCGAGGATGCCGAACACGCCCTGGATCAGGAACGGGGGATCGACCAGCCCGCGGTCCGCGAAATGGGCCAGCGTGTAGAGATGGCCGATATCGTAGCATTCGAATTCGAACCTCGTGCCGAATTCGCGCCCCACCTCGAGCATGATCCGCTCGATATAGGCGTTGTCGTTGTACATGATCCGGCCGCGCGAGCCCTCGACATATTCGCGCTCCCACTCATGCTGCCAGCGTTCCACGCGGCGCGTCGCGGCGGAGAAGTCGAAGATCAGCGGCCCCATATTGAGCGAGCAGACTTCGGGCTGCGCGGCCTTGGCGCCTTCGAGCCGGTCATCGAGGCTCATCGTGGCGCTGCCGCCGGTGGAGATGTTGATCACCGCGTCGGTCGATTGCTTCACGCGCGGCAGGAAGCGCATGAAATCCTCCGCGCGCGGGGAGGGGCTGCCATCCGCCTCGTTCCGGGCGTGGAGATGGAGGATCGCCGCGCCCGCCTCGGCTGCTTCGATCGCGGCGTCGGCGATCTGGTCCGCCGTTACCGGCAAATGCGGCGACATGGAGGGTGTGTGGATCGAGCCCGTCGGAGCGCAAGTGATGATGGCCTTGCTCGTCTTGCGCATTTCAGGGCTCCTTTTCCGGGTTCTCGTCATTGCGAGCCGCAGAAGGCGGCGCGGCGATCCAGCCTGGCGCGCGCCATACTGGATTGCTTCGCTTCGCTCGCAATGACGGGAAGAGGTTCAACGGTGTCTCTTACAGGCCGGCGTGGCAGATATATTTGCGGTTCAGATATTCCTCGATGCCGTGATGCGAGCCTTCCTTGCCCACGCCCGACATCTTGACCCCGCCGAACGGTGCATGGGCGGTGGAAATGAGCCCGGTGTTGATGCCCACCATGCCGGTTTGCAGCTGGCGCGCGACATGGTTGATCGTCGCCGGGTCGGAAGAGCAGAGATAGGCGGCGAGGCCGAACGGCGTATCGTTGGCCAGGGAAATGCCATCCTCCACCGTGCCGAATGTGATCACCCCCGCCAGCGGGCCGAAGGTCTCCTCCTTCGCCAGCTTCGCACCGGGAGAGACGTCGGCGATCAGTGTCGGCAGGGCGATGCGGCCGCCCGGCGAAGCGCCGCCGGCGAGGCAGCGGCCTCCGCCTGCCAGTGCATCCTCGCGATGTTCGTCGACCTTGGCCACGGCATCGTCGTCGATCAGCGGGCCGATATCGTTTGCCTCGTCGAATCCGTCACCGGCGGACATCGCCTTAACCCGGTCGGCAAAGGCGGCGAGAAAACGGTCGCGAATGCCGGCCTGCACATAGATCCGGTTGGCCGCGATGCAGCTCTGCCCGCCATTGCGGAACTTGGCGATCATCGCCGTTTCGACGGCAGTATCGAGATCGGCGTCCTCGAAGATCAGCAGCGGGGCATTGCCGCCCAGCTCCATGCTGACCCGCTTCATCGTGCCCGCGCATTGCTCGGCCAGCATCACGCCGATCTCGGTCGAGCCGGTGAAGCTGAACTTGCGCACCACCGGGCTGCCGGTCAGCACCTTGCCGATCGCGCCGGCGCTGCCGGTTACGATGTTGAAGACGCCGGCGGGAACGCCCGCTTCCTCGCCCAGCCTGGCGAAGGCGAGCGCGGTCAACGGAGTCATCGAGGCCGGCTTGGCGATCATGGTGCAGCCCGCCGCGAGTGCCGGGGCGACCTTGCGCGTGAGCATCGCCAGCGGGAAGTTCCACGGGGTGATCGCCGCGGCGACCCCCAGCGGCTCGGGCTCCGCCAGCAGGCGGCGGCCCGGCATCGGCGCGGGGATAGTCTCGCCGAAGATTCGGGTCGCTTCGTCGGCATAGAATTCCATGAACTGATTGCCGTAATCGACTTCGCCGCGCGCCTCGCGGATATGCTTGCCGTTTTCCCGAGTGATCAGCCGGGCGAGGTCTTCCTTGTGCTGGACAATCAGCTCGAACCAGCGGCGCAGAATAGCGCTGCGTTCCTTCGCGGTCCTGGCGGCCCAGGCGGGGAAGGCATTCTCGGCGGCATCGACCGCCGCCTGCGCTTCCCCTTCACCCACAGCGGCGATCTCGGCGATCACATCGAGTGTGAATGGATCATCCACCTCGATCGGCCGGGCAGTGCCGCCGATCCATTTGCCGCCGACCAAATTGCGCGTGACCAGCAGATCCGCTTCGTCGAGTTTGCCGCGTTCGTTTGTCATCGGTTTTCATCACCATCCAGATTGGGGTTGGTGACGGGGATATCACTCTCGAAGAGATGTTCGAACCGGCGATATGTGCACAGCCACCGTCCGCCCTTCAGGACATATCGGTCCGTCGCGAGCGACACGGTGACCGGTTCGTGGCTGGGCAGGGGCCGCACGCCGTCCCGCGCATAGAGAATCAGGAAATTGGTCGCCTCTGCCGTGTCTTCGCCGGTGAACCAGGCGCGGAAATTGGTGAATGCATGAACCGATAACCTCTCGCCGCGCTCCCGCCGCCAGTCGTAGAATTGCTGAATCTTCCCGACCCCGAGATAGGAGGCGAATTGCCCGTGAAACTCGGCATCGGGCGTGTAATATTCGGAGGCATTGCGCCCGCCATTGAAATCGATCTCGTGCCAGTAATCGGCAAGCTGGAGCGAGAGCGTGGTATTGAGTTCGATCAGCTTGGCATCGGCCATGGGGCCATGTCTCCTGCGGGAATGAATGGATCGACGGGCCGGTTCACAGCGCTGCCTGGTAGATCGACAACGCATCCGCCTCGCTGACTTCGCGGGGATTGCGCGCCAGCAGGCGCTGCACGGTCATCGCGGCGGCGGCTATATGCGGCAGGGCGTTCTCACTGATGCCGAAGGCGGAAAGGTGCCGCTCGATGCCGATTGCGGCAGACAATTGCTCGATCCGCTCGATGCCCTTCAGCGCATCCGCCAAATCGTCGCCCCTGCGCGCAACACCCAACGCGCTGGCTATATCGGCGTAGCGGCTTGGCGCGGCCTCCAGATTGAAGCGCAGAACATGCGGCAGGAGCAGCGAATTGGCGACGCCATGCGCGACATGGAATTCGCCGCCCAGCGGATAGGCGAGCGCATGGACCGCCGCCGTGTTCACCGGCCCGAGGCACTGGCCGCCCAGATGGCTCGCGCGCAGCATTGCTTCGCGCGCCTCCATGTCGCCGCCGTCGCTCCAGGCGCGTTCGAGATAGAGGCCGATAAGGCGGATGCCTTCCAGCGCCCAGACATCGACCACCGGATGGGCGAAGCGGTTGGCATAGGATTCGATGCAGTGGGTGAGCGCGTCGATCCCGGTCGCCGCGGTGACACCGCGCGGCATGGTGCGGGTCAGCTCCGGGTCGAGATAGGCGAAATCGGGCACGAGGTACTGACTGACCACGCCCTTCTTGAGCTGCGCCTTCGTGTCCTCGAGGATCGCGATGGGGGTCGCCTCGCTGCCGGTGCCGGCGGTGGTCGGAATGCAGGCCAGCGGCACGCGGCGGCGGGCCAGCAGGCCGGTGCCGACGATTTCGGCGATTTCCTGCTTTCCTTCGAGCAGCGCGGCTACCAGCTTGGCGACGTCCATCGCGCTGCCGCCGCCCAGGCCCACCACTCCGTCCGCGCCGAATTCGCGGGCGGCGTCGCGCGCAGTCTCGAATTCCTCGATGGTTGGTTCGCCCTCGCTGGCCTCGATCACGAGCACTGCGATGCCGCGCATCGCGAGGGCGCGCTCGAGCCCGCTGCACAGCAGCCGGATCGGCGCTCCAGTGACGATCGCAACCCGGCGGCAGCCGCGCTCCGCCAGGTCTGCGGCGCAGTC
>DASWIR010000065.1:0-6401 GCA_036397575.1 Alteraurantiacibacter sp.
ATCCAGTTGGCGATGTCGCCCTTCCCGGAAACTTCCATCGCGCCGAGTACGGTCAGGTCGATATGTCCGCCGCGGATCATGGCGAAGCTTTGGGCGCTGTCGAAATAGGCCGAGTGCGGCAGTTCACTGATCGTCTGCTTGCCGGCATTGATCAGATCGGCATCGACTTCGTCCGGATAGGGGAACGGGCCGATGCCGAGCATCCCGTTTTCCGACTGCAGCGTGACCTCCACGCCTTCGGGAATGTGGTTGGCCACCAGCGTCGGAATGCCGATGCCGAGATTGACGTAATAGCCATCCTCCAGTTCCTGCGCCGCGCGCGCGGCCATTTCATCGCGGGTCCAGCCCTTGCTCTCCTGGGGCATCAGCCAATGCTCCCATCGGGGTTGATCTGTACGGGCGTATCGGTTGGGTTGGCGCGTTCGGCGTCAAATCCCTGCCAGATGCGTGTCAGCGCATCCTGTTCGGCGATCCCGACTGCCTGGGCATAGGCCTTGGCGCCGTGGCGGATCGCATCGACCATTGCCATTCCGAACAGCGCCGGGTCGGCGCCCAGATTGCGCGGCTCGATGATGCAGGTCTGCGGCCCGTCCGGCTCGTTCCACAAGCGCGCGAATTCGACCGAGCCTTTGAGAAAGTCGAAACCGTCGACATCGATGGCGCCGGAATGCACGTTTTTCTTGCCGAACATCACTCGATCCCCTCCTCGGCGGGACAATAGGCAGGCGAAGTATGGCTGAAAATCGGATGCCAGCCATCCCCCTGCCTCACGAAGATATTGGAAGAGGTATACCGCATGCGGCATTGCTCGCCTTCTTCGCTGCTGTCGAAAAGTCCCTGTCCGAACACATTGGCGGTATCGGGGCCGTAGAACTCGATAGCGGTTACCTTGTATTCGAAGTTGCTGCTGGCGCCGGGCCATTCATTGTCCCGCACATAGGCAACGGCGTCCGCTTTGGATTCTTTCGTGCCGTCGGGATTGAGCAATATGAAACCGTCGGCCAGGAAATCAGCGAGGCCTTCGGCATCGCGACGGCGATAAAAGCCGTTCCACGCCACTTCCTTCGCCTCCGTCAGGGTTTCTATGTCTGCTGCGCGTGCCGGTGTGGCCGCACCGGGTTCTCCCGAGCAAGCCGTCAGGCCCAGGGGCAGGCAAAGACAGGCGAGCAGCCGCGATGCGCAGCGGGTCATGCCGCCTTCCTTTCGCGCGTGGTCACGAATTCGATTTTCTTGTCATATGGGCTGCCCACGATCATTCGCTGGACATAGACGCCGGGCAAATGGATGCAGTCGGGATCGAGGCTCCCCTTGGGCACGACTTCTTCCACTTCCACGATGCACACTTTGCCGCAGGTCGCCGCCGGCAGGTTGAAGTTGCGCGCGGTCTTGCGGAACATGAGATTGCCGGTCTCGTCGGCTTTCCACGCCTTGACGATGGAAAGATCGGCGAAGATCCCGCGCTCGAGGATACATTCCTCGCCGTCGAAGCTCTTCACTTCCTTGCCTTCGGCCACCTGCGTGCCGACGCCGGTTTTGGTGTAGAAGCCGGGAATACCCGCGCCGCCCGCACGCATCCGCTCGGCCAGCGTGCCTTGCGGGCAGAACTCGACTTCCAGTTCCCCTGACAGAAACTGCCGCTCGAACTCCTTGTTCTCGCCGACATAGGAGCTGATCATCTTCTTCACCTGCCGCGTGCGCAGGAGCATGCCGATGCCTTCATTGTCTATTCCCGCATTGTTGCTGGCGAAGGTGAGGTTCTTCACTCCGCTGTCGCGAATGCCGGTCAGCAGGCGTTCGGGTATGCCGCACAGGCCAAAGCCGCCCGCGGCGATCAGCATGCCGTCATGCAACAGCCCCTCAAGGGCTGCGCCGGCATCGGGATAGAGTTTCTGCATTGTTGTCTCCCCGCTCCCAGGAAAGTCTATGTTGCATTGCACATAAGGCGAAGCCGCGGCGCTGTCACGCGCTGCAACCTATGACATGCATGGCTGTATGAAGGGAACCGCATCGATCGCCGCGATGTTCCTGTGCGCCTGCGCATGCCAAGCGGCCGGCTTCGAGAGGTCTCGCACCGAATCGGCCTGATCTTGCGTGGGAGAAGCGGCGGAATCGGTATCGGTTTTCGATCAAGCTGCTGAATATCCATTGGAATAGATTTCGCAGCGCAACAAGCGGTTCTGGCGAATCGGAATGCATGGCGACTCGAGTCGCTGTTTTCGCCAGAGCATCTTGAGGGAATCGTGCCGCCTGCCTCTCCCTCGAATGGCGGCGAATGCCAGCGTTACGTAGCGGAACTCAAGGGTTCCTCGATAGTGCGAGATCCCTGCCGGTCTTGGTGCTTCGGCGGCATATCGGAGCGGCAATTCCCTCATCAATGGGGCTTTCATGGACTCGAAGGGGTTTGAAATGGCGGTGCAGGATCGACGAACATAGATTCAACATATTGAAAATATGAGATAATTGAAAAAGGTTGTAGGATACAACATTTAGCACTTGCACAATTTGCTGCGTTGCACCATAAAGATAGTGCCTTTCAGGCATCCTCTCCCAAGACTTCGGGCCCGGCCGGTAACGGTCGGGCCCTTTTTCTTTCCCGCATATATCCTGCCTCATTCTTGTCCGCACCGGCACGATTCCGATGCTTTCGGGCACCATGCGCCGCGCCTGCCGTTTGCAATGCATGGGCAGGCTTCCTAGCTTTGCCATCCCAGAAGAATGGGCGATCGTGAAAGGACAGGTGAGGAATGGCCGACGCAGTGGCGGCAACCGAACTCGAGAAGGGCACCGTGCGGCTGGAAGTGGCCGCGGCTCGCGGCGAGGAGAGCGGACAGGGTATTGCCCGCATGCCGCGCAAGGTGTTCCAGGCGCTCGGCATCACCGAAGGCGACATCGTCGAGATCGAAGGCAAGCGGACCACTGCGGCGCGAGCCGTGGCTGCCTATCCGGAAGACGAAACGCTCGAAGTCATCCGGCTCGACGGGCTCCAGCGCGGCAATGCCGAATGCGGTTCGGGCGAGCACGTCCTTGTGCGCAAGACCGAATCGCGGCCGGCGACGCGGGTGGTCTTCGCCCCGGCCCAGCGCGAGATGCGCATCCATGGCCCCAGCCATGCGTTGAAACGCAACTTTTTCGGCAAGCCGCTGGTGGCCGGCGATCTCGTCGCTACCACCGGCCAGCAGCCGGTCACCGACGTGCCGCCCGAAATACGCCGTATGTTCAACACGCCGGCATTCGCCCTGACGCAAATACGCCTGTCGGTTGTCAGCACGGCGCCTAAGGGCATCGTCCATATCGACGAGAATACCGAAGTGGAGATGCGCGCCGAGTTCGAGGAGCCGCGCGACGGCCGCGGATCGGTGAACTACGACGATGTCGGCGGGATGGAGGAGACCATCAAGGCGCTGCGCGAAATGGTCGAACTGCCGCTGCGCTATCCCGAACTGTTCACCCGTCTCGGCGTCGATCCGCCCAAGGGCGTCCTGCTGCATGGCCCGCCGGGTACCGGCAAGACCCGGCTGGCGCAGGCTGTCGCCAATGAGAGCGACGCGCAGTTCTTCACTATCAACGGCCCGGAAATCATGGGCAGCGCCTATGGCGAAAGCGAGGCGCGGCTGCGCGAAGTGTTCGAGGAGGCGACCCGTAATGCGCCTTCGATCATCTTCATCGACGAGATAGATTCGATTGCACCGAAACGGCAGAATGTCTCGGGCGAGGCGGAAAAGCGGCTGGTGGCGCAGCTGCTGACACTGATGGATGGACTCGCCGCGCGCACCAATATGGTGGTGATCGCCGCGACCAATCGGCCCGAAGCGATCGACGAGGCGCTGCGCCGTCCCGGCCGTTTCGATCGCGAAATCGTGATCGGCGTGCCCGACGAGAGCGGGCGCCGCGAAATCCTCGCCATCCACACCCGCGGCATGCCGCTGGGCGAAGGCGTCGACCTCAAGGAGCTGGCGCGTTCGACACACGGCTTCGTCGGCGCCGACCTCGCCGCGCTCGCGCGCGAGGCGGCGATCGAGGCGGTGCGGCGGATCATGCCCAAACTCGACCTCGACGCGCGGGAGATTCCGGCCGAAGTGCTCGAGAACCTCCAGGTCGAATGGGACGACTTCAAGGCCGCGCTCAAACGCGTCCAGCCCAGCGCCATGCGCGAAGTCATGGTGCAGGCTCCGACCGTCGGTTGGGCCGATATCGGCGGTCTCAAGGAAGCGCAGGACAAGCTGCGCGAAGGCATCGAACTGCCGCTCAAGAACCCGAAGGCGTTCGAGCGGCTGGGTATCCGTCCGGCCAAGGGGTTCCTCCTTTTCGGGCCGCCGGGGACGGGCAAGACGCTGCTTGCCAAGGCTGCCGCCAAGGAATCGGAAGCCAATTTCATCTCGATGAAAAGCTCCGACCTCCTCTCAAAATGGTACGGCGAGAGCGAACAGCAGATCAGCCGCATGTTCGCCCGCGCGCGCCAGGTTGCGCCATGCGTGCTCTTCATCGACGAGATCGACAGCCTGGTGCCCGCGCGCGGAACGGGTGGCGGCGAGCCGCAAGTTACCGCCCGGGTGGTCAATACGATCCTCGCCGAAATGGACGGGCTGGAGGAATTGCAGGCGGTTGTGGTGATCGGCGCGACAAATCGGCCGAATCTGGTCGATCCGGCGCTGCTGCGTCCGGGCCGGTTCGATGAGCTGGTCTATGTCGGCACGCCCGACCTTGGCGGACGCGAACACATCCTCAAGATCCATACGCGCAAGATGCCGCTGGCGGACGATGTCGACCTGGCGGCCGTCGCCAAACAGACCGAACGCTTCACCGGCGCGGACCTCGAGGATGTGGTGCGCCGTGCGGGCCTGGTCGCGATCCGCCGCGTGGCCGACGCGCAGGAAGTGACCGGGGCGGACTTCAAGGAAGCCTTGGCGGATTCGCGCGCCACGGTGACCGAGCAGATGGAACGCGAATATGCCAAGATGACGAGTGAGCTGAAAAGGCGCGCCGCCGAAGTTACGCCGATCGGCTTTATCCATGAAGGCATGGTCGAGCCCACGCGCGACAAGAAGCACGAATAGAGGGAACCGGAAGCGGCCTCCCGCCGAATCTGCCGGTTCAGTCGGCGGTCAGCGCAGCCGGTGTCACGGAGTCGACCCTGCGGCGCGCGATCGCTTCGGGCTGGTTCTCGCGCAGCCATGCCAGCATCGCTTCCCGGATTTCGCAGCGCAGATCGAATGCGGTGCCCGAATCGCTCGCACTCATCAACAGGCGGACCTCGATCGATCCGGGCGACATCTCGGTAACTTGCAGCTTCTTCATGCGACCGTCCCACCGCGGGTTTTCCGCTACAATGCGTTCGAACTCGGTTCGGATCGCAGAGATGTCCGCAGCCGGGTCGAGATGCAGGAATACGGGAGCCAGCAGCTGGGCGCTCTCGCGCGTCCAGTTCTGGAAAGTCTCCTCGAGGAACTTCGAAGTCGGCACGACCAGCCGCCGCTCATCCCATGTGCGCACCACGACATAGGTGGTCCGGATGTCCTCGATCCGGCCCCATTCGCCCTCGATAATCACCACGTCGTCGATGCTGATAGGCTCGGTGAGCGCCATTTGCAGCCCGGCGATCAGCGACTTGAGCGCCGGCTGAGCCGCGGCGCCCACCGCCAGCGCGGCGAGGCCCGCCGACGCCATCAGGGTAACGCCGACATCGCGTACGCCCGGAATCGACAGCAGCATCATCCCGATCGTCAGAAAGACGATGACGAAGGTGCCGATGCGCGAGAAAATCGTCAGCCGGGTTTGTCTCCGGCGCGCCTGGAGGTTGTTGGCGACGGTGATATCGGCCCGCAGCTTCATCGTGCCCATCAGCGCATGGAACGCCGCCAGCACGATCCATCCGACAATTGCCGGAATGACGAAACCGGCGATTTTTTGCCATACCGTGTCCAGCGCGGGCAGCTCGCGGGCGGCAAGGACGAGGGCGAGCGCTACCATCGCCCAGCGCGAAGGCCGCTTCAGTTCGCGAACGACCAGGTTGTCGGCCGTGCCTTCGCTCGCCGCCGACAGGCGTAGCAGCAGACGAAAGATCAGGTAATGCGCCAGCAGCCCGATAGCGATCGCCAGCGACCCGATGAGCGCGACTTCGAGCACTGTCGGTCCTTGGCTCTCGAACCAGCCTTTGGCGTCATCGATCCATTCGGTCATGGGCCGGAGTTAGAAGCCCCTGGGCCGGCGATCAACCGGCCTGACAGGGGAAGGCGATCCGCACGCGCAGTCCGTCATCCGCGAATTCCCTGGTGATCTCGCCATTCAGCTGACGCGCCGCACCCTGTATCAGCATGGAGCCGAAACCTTCCTTCGTGTCCGGCCGGTGATCCGTGTCTCCATGCTCCGACCAGTGAATGGCGAGCTGGCCCTCTTCGAGCACC
>DASWIR010000066.1:0-4706 GCA_036397575.1 Alteraurantiacibacter sp.
TGCGACGGAAATTCCATTCGCAAATTCCGGCATCCAAAAGCGGGCTGCACCCATCGGTGAGACACGATAAAAGGGTGACAGTTCTCCCGTAAGGAGGATTGTATGGCGGACGGAGTGGATCGGCGGCGTTTCAGCCGGAAACGGCGTCCATTGCGAGTTGAAGCGAACGGCATCTGGTCTCGGGGTCGAACACCGCACCGCTGGTCATGATCTCGTCTGCGCCGGTGCGTTTCACGAATTCCCGAATCTTCCGGGCAACGGTTTCCGGGCTGCCGACCGCGCGGGCCTGTCCCAGATGGTCGAGCATGGCC
Source organism: Alteraurantiacibacter sp. (assembly GCA_036397575.1). Lineage (GTDB taxonomy): Bacteria > Pseudomonadota > Alphaproteobacteria > Sphingomonadales > Sphingomonadaceae > DASWIR01. The sequence continues at coordinate 312 of DASWIR010000066.1, forward strand.
TGGGCCGGGGGCGGCAAGGTGCTGCGATAGTCCCTGACCGGCGGAGGCAGCTTGCCAGGATCGCCGCTTCTGAGCCGCACGAAGGCCTGCTCCTGCGAGGAAGCGAGATATTCGGCCTCCTCGTCCGTATCGGCCGCGATCACCGTCATCGCGGCCATGCAACAGGGCTGGCCGAGATATTCGGAAGGACGGAAGTCGCGGCGGTAGGTGGCGAGCGCTTCGTCGAGATGGTCGGGCGCGAAATGACTGGCGAACGCATAGGGCATGCCGAGCCGGGCGGAGAGCTGGGCCCCGAACAGGCTGGAGCCGAGCATCCACATTTCGACCCCGGCGCCCAGTCCGGGCGTCGCGCGGATGGGGAGATCCACATCGCCGGTCAGCAGCGCGCGCAGCTCCACGACATCCTGCGGGAAATACTCCGCCGCCCGGTGCAGTTCCTTGCGCAGCGCCTGGCCGAGAATCGGCGCGGCGCCGGGAGCGCGGCCGAGGCCGAGGTCCACTCGTCCCGGGAACAGCCCGGCGAGCGTGCCGAACTGCTCCGCGATCACGAACGGGTTGTGATTGGGCAGCATGATCCCGCCTGAGCCGATGCGAATAGTGGAGGTGCAATGGCCGATATGGGCGATCACTACCGATGCGGCGCCCCCGGCGACCCCTTCGGTTGCATGATGCTCGGCTACCCAGAACCGCTTGTAGCCGGCCTTCTCGGCGCACGCTGCGAGCTCGCCCGTCTGGCGCAGCGCGTGGGAAACCTCTTCTCCTTCGCGCACTGGGACCAGGTCGAGCACCGAGAGCGGGATCACCGGTTCTCCGCTCCCGCGCCGCCCAGCTGTGCCAGATAGGCTTGCGCTTGCTGCACGCTTGCCGGATCGCGATCGAGCTCGACCACCGATTGCCAGCTTTTGCGCGCCGCCTCCTCGTGGCCGGCCAGAGCCGCAATGACGCCCGCTTCGAGGCCCACTCGCGGGTCCGTCGGAATGAGCGCGGCAGCGCTTTCGATCATCGCCTGCGCTTCGCTCAACCGCTCCATCCGCCGGGCAAGCGTGGCGGAGAGCAGCCATGCTTCGGCATTTTGCGGCTGGGCCTCGCGCGCCTCGGTCAGCGCGGCGGCTGCTTCGTCGGGGCGGCCCAGCCCCACCAGAGTATGCGCCCGGTCGAGCGCGATCCCCGCGGCAAGCTCTCCATCGCCCGCGGCGGCGGCATCGCCGCGCGCCATGTCGAGCGCGGACAGCGCTTCGACATGGCGGTTTCCCGCCATGGCGGCGTTGCCGGCCATCGCCGCGAGCCGCGCTCGGCGGCCCGGATTTGCGCTTTCTGCCTCGCGCGCGGCGAGGAACGCCTCTTCCGCCGCTTCCCAGCGCAGCAACCGTACATAGGCATGGCCAAGGCATTCTTGTGCATGGGTGACGCCCAATATCGCTCCTTCGCCCAGCCATGTGCTGGCTGTGGTGATCCCGCTGACCGGATCGTTGGAAGCGATCTGCAGGCATTCCTGCGCCCGGGCATCGACCGGTGCGGCATTGCCGGCAGGAGGCGGGGTCGGCGTTTCGGCAGGGGCCGCCTGGGCAATCGCCAGCGGCAGGGAAAGCAGGGGCAGCAAGATCATCGTGTCAGTTCAGCGAATCCACTGTGTGCAGGATCAGGGCGATATCGCTCTCGCGCGAGAGGCGATGGTCGCCATGTTTGACCAGTGTCACCTGCACGTCCTCTGAACGCAAGGCTGCGGAAAGACGCAGCGAGATTTCCGGCGGCACCTCATTGTCGTCATGGCCGTGCAGCAGCCGCACCGGGCAGTCTATCGGTATCTGCTTGTCGAGCAGGAGTTGCGCTTGGCCGTCGAGCCAGAACCGGGCGTGGGTGGGCGTGGGTTCGGCGCCGTAGGGATTTTCTTCCAGTACTGTGAGTCCATGCTGCAGCTGGGTCTTCTGGTTCGCATCGTAGCCCCACTGGGTGAAGTCGGGTGCAGCGGCGATCCCTACCAGACCGGCGGTCCGCTTCCCGAGTTCCATGGCGCACAGCAGCATCAGCCATCCGCCCATCGACGATCCGACCAGCACTACCGGCCCTTCTGTCCGTGCCGCAATGAGTGCGAGCACTTCCTCGCGCCACCGCGTCAGCGTACCGTCGGCGAAATTGCCACAGCTATGGCCACATCCCGAATAATCAAACAACAAACACGCGCGGCCCGTTTTTTTCGCCCAGGCGAGCAGCGCGGTCGCCTTCCCGCCTTCCATGTCGGACATATAGCCCGGCAGAAAGACTATCGTCGGACCCTTGCCGAGGGCGTGGCGAAAGGCGATTCGTCTTCCGCCCTTCATCTCGAAATGCTCTATTGCAGCCATTCGCTTATGTTGGGCAGACCGCCCCCGGCGGCAAGAACGTCAACCATAGTTTTGCGCCCACCTGCATGCGGTTCTGTGGATAGACTGCAACACTCTGAAAAAATTGATCATGCCGGGCCGTTCATCCTGGTTAAATCGCTTGTCATCAATGGGTCATGGTGCTGTGTTCAATCATGCACTCGGCTCATGTGAGTCGGATTGCGACGTTGCGCGGTATTTTGCCGTTGCAACGGAGGGGAGAAAAGGAGCGGCTCGCCGTGGCCAAACTGCGGACAAGGCTGGCAAATTTGCGTCCGAATGGCCGGCGGTTGGCTGCACTTGCGCTCGGTGCGGGGGCCCTCGGCCTCGTTTTCGTGCCCAGTGCCGGTTTCGCGATCGGCGGCGAAGCAGTGAGCCTTGCCGCGCGCGGCAGCTTCGCCTCCTTCACACCGGCGAGCATCAACCCGCGCCTCGTTGAATTGCTGGCCGAGCGGCAGACGACCGGTCACGGCCGCCTGATGCGCTTCACCCCGGCCAGTACGGTCGACAAGCCCGGCCGCGCGCTGACAGTGGCGGTTCGCGTCGACGCCGAAACGGCGCAGGCGATTTCGGTCCGTTCGGCCATTTCCTCTGCGGCAGAGCAGGTAGGGGGCGAACGCAGGATGCAAGTGGCGCCGGTACGCTACAATCTCGGCCTTTCACGCGGTTACAAGAGCTTCGCGCAGACAGCGCCTGAGCTGCGGCAAATCACAATGCCCGACCTTGACCAGTTCAAGCCGTCGCCGGGCGTTCGGGAGAAGCCGAGCCGTTTTGCCGCTCGGATCGAGTTGGAGGAGGAGGCCACTCCCGGCCGCGCCCCGCAAACCCGCGAAGCACTTGGGGATCAGATGGTCGGGCTCGGCGGTTCCTATCGCGTGACCGGCAACCTCGATGTGACGGCAGGCATACGCTATTCGCAGGAGCGCGACCGGCTCGCCCCGCTGGTTGATTCCGTCAAGGACAGCCAGGCGGTCTATGTCGGCACTCAGTTCCGCTTCTAATCGAATCCAAGTCTAAATTCCCGAAGGCAGGGTTTCGTGGTGCAATACGCGCCGCGCCCGCATTTCCCCTTTTCCCTGCATGCGCCATTGCCTAAGCCTGCGCTTGGGGGAGAGGGCATGACAGGCAAGAAGGACGATTTATGGCACGCGTGGCAATCGTAACCGGCGGCACCAGGGGTATTGGCAGGGCCATCAGCGAGTCCCTGAAGGGACAAGGCTTCTCCGTTGCAGCGAATTATTCGGGTAACGAGGAACGCGCGAAGGCCTTCACTGCCGAGACCGGGATTCCTGCCTACAGATGGGATGTTGGCGATCATCAGGCCTGTCTCGATGGCTGCGCAAAAGTGAGCGAAGATGTCGGCCCGGTGCAAGTATTGGTCAACAATGCCGGCATCACCCGTGACGGCACGCTGCTCAGGATGAGTTACGAGGACTGGACCGACGTGATGCGCGTCAATCTCGGCGGATGCTTCAACATGGCCAAGGCATGCTTTTCGGGCATGAAGGACCGCGGCTGGGGCCGGATCGTCAATATCGGCTCCATCAACGGACAGGCCGGCCAGTACGGCCAGGTGAACTACGCAGCAGCAAAGAGCGGAATTCACGGTTTCACCAAGGCGCTCGCGCAGGAAGGCGCACGGTACGGCATCACGGTGAACGCAATCGCGCCGGGCTACATCGATACCGACATGGTCGCCGCCGTGCCGGAAAACGTGCTGGAGAAGATCGTCGCGCGGATCCCTGTGGGGCGGCTTGGCCATGCGGAGGAGATCGCCCGCGGCGTCGCCTTCCTATGCGCCGAGGAAGCCGGATTCGTCACCGGATCGACGCTGTCGATCAATGGCGGACAGCATATGTATTGAGCGGTCCGGCGGTCACCAGTCCTCACGGATAGGTGACCGCCACGGTCGTCAGGAAATCCAGTAACCGACCACCCGCCAGTCCGAGCCCTCGCGAACCAGCGTCACGGTTTCCGTAGCCTCGGGCTTGTTGGCGAAACTGGTGCGGAACTTGATCATCTCGTAGCCGTAAGG
>DASWIR010000067.1:0-2318 GCA_036397575.1 Alteraurantiacibacter sp.
CCCGCGCCATGCGCGCGTGGCGCTGAAAGACATGGGCTGCCCTGTGAGAGCAGGCCCGCATCCGGAAACACTGACTTATGAAATTTGCCGATCTCGGCCTGTCTGACGATTTGCTGAAGGCCGTGGAAACGGCCGGTTACGATGAGCCTACGCTGATCCAGGCGCAGGCGATCCCGGCTGTGCAGATGATGAAGGACATCATCGCAATCGCCCAGACCGGCACGGGCAAGACCGCCAGTTTCGTGCTGCCGATGATCGACATCCTCCATCACGGTCGCCGCCGCGCGCGCATGCCGCGTAGCCTGATCCTTGAGCCGACGCGCGAACTGGCAGCGCAGGTGGCGGAGAATTTCGAAAAGTACGGCAAGAACCACGACCTCAAGATGGCGCTGCTGATCGGCGGGGTGCAGATGGGCGACCAGGTCAAGGCGCTCGACGAAGGCGTCGACGTGCTGATCGCCACGCCCGGCCGGCTGATGGATCTGTTCGAGCGTGGCAAGATACTGCTGACGGGCTGCGAGTTGCTGGTGATCGACGAGGCGGACCGGATGCTCGACATGGGCTTCATTCCCGATATCGAGTTCATCTGCTCCAAGCTGCCGACGACCCGCCAGACGCTGCTGTTCTCGGCCACCATGCCGCCGCCGATCGAGAAGCTGGCGGACAAGTTCCTTACCAATCCCAAGCGGATCGAAGTCGCGCGGGCGGCCAGCACCAACAAGGACATTACCCAGCACAAGGTATTCGTGGACTCGCGCAAGAAGCGTGAGGTGCTGCGCGAACTGCTGCGGACCGACGATGTTACGAGCGCGCTGATTTTCGCCAACCGTAAGACCACAGTGCGCGAGCTCAACAAGAGCTTGCAGCAGAATGGCTTCGCGAGCGGCGAGATCCATGGTGACATGGATCAGTCGAGCCGCATCAAGGAACTCGACCGGTTCAAGAAGGGCGAGGTCAACATCCTTGTCGCCAGCGACGTTGCCGCCCGTGGGCTGGACATCAAGGGCGTTTCCCACGTGTTCAATTTCGACACGCCCTGGCACCCGGACGATTATGTCCACCGCATCGGGCGGACGGGCCGGGCTGGGGCCAAGGGCCGCGCCTTCACTTTCGTTTCGCCGGAAGATGCCGAAGCGATTGCCAATGTCGAAAAGCTGACCGAGATGAAAATCCCGGTGTTCGAGCTTGGCGGCGGCGTGTCGAAGGACGGCGCTTCCGACAGGGCGGAACAGCCCGCCAGATCGGCCAGGCGCGAGCGCAAGCCCCGGCGCGATGAGCGCGAGGAAAAGGCGCCGCGCGAGGCGCGTGAGGAATCGCGTGAACGCGAGGATCGGGCGCCGCGTGAGGCACGCGAGGAATCGCCGAAGAAGCCCGATCGCGAGCGCGCCGAAAAGACGTCAGAGAAGAAGCCCGCTCGCACCACGCGGGAAGAGCCCCAACTCGAGGATGGCGACGGCGATGATGGCGAGTGGAACGGCCCCGTGCCGGGTTTCCTCGGTCAGTCGATCAGTTAGGTCGCCGGCTTTACAAAGCTGTCGATCACTCGTTTGCTGCCGCTGATCTCGAAATCGATTTCCAGCTTGTTGCCTTCCTGCCCGGTAACAGTGCCGTAGCCGAACTTGTCGTGGAACACCCGGTCACCGATGGCGATATCGGTGCGCGGCTTGGCAGCGAAGCTTGCGGCGCTGCGGCCCGGCTCCTTCAGCCGCTTCGGCGCCGGATCGTATCCGGTCGAGAGCGCCCGCTGCCATCCGGGCCCGCGCGCCATGTTTCGCGCTGGTTGCTGCCGCGCGACATTGGCAAATGGATCTTCGTGTTCGGTCCAGTTGGCGCGCCATAAGGATGCGCCGCCCGAAAGCGTGGTTTCGGTCTCGATATGCTCGTCCGGCAATTCCTCGATGAAACGCGAGGGGATCGAACTGGTCCACTGGCCGTAAATCCGCCGGTTGGCCGCATGCAGTATGGTGCAGCGCCGCCGCGCGCGGGTGATTGCGACATAGGCGAGGCGGCGCTCTTCCTCCAGCGCCGCCAGCCCGCCTTCGTCGAGCGAGCGCTGCGAGGGGAACACGCCTTCCTCCCATCCGGGGAGAAAGACGTGATTGAATTCCAGCCCCTTGGCGGCGTGGATGGTCATGATGGTGACCTTCTCCACATCGTCGGCCGCGTCATTTTCCATAACCAGGCTGACATGTTCGAGGAAGTCGGTGAGCGTCTCATATTCCTCCATCGCGCGGGCGAGTTCGGACAGGTTCTCCTGCCGTCCTGCGCTGTCGGCGGAGCGTTCGGCGGAGAGCATCGCGTCGTAACCCGATTCCTCC
>DASWIR010000068.1:0-7294 GCA_036397575.1 Alteraurantiacibacter sp.
ACACCGGTGAAGTTCCTCGTCAATACGCACTGGCATTTCGACCATGCCGGTGGGAACGAGAATTTCGGCAAGGCCGGCGCGACCATCGTCGCGCATGAGAATGTCCGAGAGCGGCTGGCGGCAGGCGGTACGACTGCCGGCAACACCACGCCGCCCGCGCCACGCGAGGCGCTTCCCGTTGTCACCTATGACGACAGTCTCTCGTTCCACGTCAATGGCGATGAGATCGAGGTGATACATACAGGCGGCGGACATACGGACGGCGACAGCGTCATCCTCTGGCGGCGAGCCAATGTGCTTCATACGGGCGATTTGATGATGAACGGGCTGGGCTTTCCCTTCATCGACATTTCTTCCGGCGGTAATGTCGAGCATTTGCTGCGTTCGCTGGACCAGATGGTCGCCATGACCGATGGCGAAACCGTGATCATTCCCGGCCATGGCGAACTGGCCGACCGGCTAGACCTGATCGCATGGCGCAGGATGATCGCCAGCGCAGTCGACCGGGTGGAGCGGCTCAAGGATGCCGGGCGCACGCTGGAGGAAGCCAAAGCTGCAAAACCGCTGGCCGGGCTTAGCAATGCGGAAGGCGGCTTCGTGGCGGAAGATCAGTTCGTCGAGGCGATCTGGGCGAGCCTCGATGCTCACGACTATTAATTGCCCATCCGCTCCAGGACTTCGGAGCGTATGCGCTCGATGAGATCGGGATCTGCGGTGAGCCGCCCGCGCTCTTCATCGAGCACCGCGAGGAATGCGTCACGTTTGAGGCCCCGCAGCACCGCCTCGTCATGCCCCTCTCTCATGGTCGAGCAGACGAGGTCGATCATCCGCTCGGCCCCATGCAAGCGGCCCCATAGATAGTCGTTTTCGCGATAGGCGCGGCTGAAGAATGCCCCGAAATGATAAAATTCAATGCCGCGCAATGTGGCGAGGGCGCCGCCGTCACGGATCGAAGTCGCGTCCTCGGGCGAGATGCGGTCGACCTTGATCGGGTCGAACTCGGAATAGTTATCGTTGCGAATAAGCGGTAGCGTGACGATGTCGAAAAAGGGAAAGCCGAGATAGGCAAACAGCATCCGGCGGCGCAGCTTTTCCGGCATGGTCAGCAGCGCATCGGAGAGTATCTGGTCGACCTGCTCGTCGATCCCCCTCAGTTCGCGGCGGTCGGCAAGCGCTTCCAATACCTTTGCCGGATCGTGCATGACATGTTCGGCAATGGATGGGAAATCTTCACCTAGCCCTGACTGACCCTCGCGCTCGAACAGCAGGGCAAGCGCCGCGAAGATCGCATCGTTGGCCCTGTCCCGCTCTTCCTCGGTGATTTCCGGATCGGCTTCCCATTCGCGGGTCAGCCGGCGTGCGAGCAACCTCATTCGGCGGGTTCGAAAAGCAAGGTCGTGGCGACGGAAAAAGGCGATCGCTTCCGCGCTTGCGCCGCCGGTGGGGAGGACGAGCTGGTCCAGCCCCCTGGTCACCAGCTCCTCGCGCAGCCGCGCGGCGATCGGCGCGGGCCCCGGCAGCGTCAGCTCTGGTACAGCGCGATGGATCGCTTGCGCCAGCTTGTCGACGATTCCGGAAAGTTTGGCTTGAGCATAACCATGGAAGGCGTAGCCGGCACGCTCGGCCGCAGCCTGCTGCGCCTTCGCGCGCCATTTTGCGAGCCGCCCCGGCGTTGGCCGGTCGAGGAAAAAGGTGAGGCCGAACAGTTTCTCCACCGTCCGTTCGACTTCCGGACGCACCGCTTCCACTATCCTTCGCAACCGTTCGGCCTCGCGCGATTGCTGCTCGATCTGCTCGAGATTGTCCCGGACCGGCTGTTCACGGGGAATCGCTGAAATCGAACCGAAGATCACCGAGAAGAAGCCCGCCGAACGCTGCGCCACATCCTTGTAGGCCGCGCCGTGATCCGGCCGCGGGTCGATATAGACGAAGCGCCGATCGACTTCTCGCTGGGCAGGCCGTCCGGTCAGAGCCTCCATCGCCTCCGCAAAGGGCTTGTTGACCAGCACCGACCCGTCGATCAGCGCCACCGTATCGAGATCTCCCTGGCGGGTATGATCGGGAAGAATTCGCCGCAGAAACTCCTCGCGCCCCAGCCAATCCTCTTCGCGTTCGTTCGCCAGCTGGTCGATCTCTGCGATCCGTGCCGGGGGGAAGGCGCCGGGGAAGCTGGCGGTTGCCCGGGCCGCAAGGGTGAGCGCAAGCGGCGGAGCGAAATCGACCCCGCCCGCCGCCGGCGTCCGGCTGCGAAAGCCGATTGGCAGGCGATGCTCGCTTTCCTTGACCACGGCGGGGCTATGCAGGTGCAGCAGCTCGAAATGGCCGTGGAAATCGGTCGCGGTCACGAACAAGTCGATCGGGTGGCCGGGCGGCAGAAGCGGCGGTCCGCCGGGCGCTGCCTCCATCGCTTCGAACCCGTCGCGCAGCATCTTGGAAAATCCAATCCCGGAGAAGGGCGGGGCGAACCAGCGGGCCCTGACGAAATAGGAAAGCTTGCGCCGCACTTCGTCGCGCGTTTCCGGCGCCACGCTTTCCGACACGGCATTGCCTGGCCCGCTCAGCAAGGCGCGCACGATCGGCACCGCCCAACCCTTGGCATAACCGGTCCAGCTATGCGCCTCGGGATCGAGCAGTTTCTCGACATCGGCCTTTTCCAGCCACATCTCAGTGAGTGGTTCGTAAGAACATCCCGAATGAAGCGCCTGGGCGAGGAACACCGCGTTGATCCCGCCTGCGCTCGACCCGGTGACGATGTCGGGCAGCACGCGCAGATCCACGCCGCGCTCTTTGAGCGCTTCCAGCAGGCGGTAATAAACCGCCTCGCTTCCATCTGTGCAGGTTTCCCCGGCATGGAGCGCGCGGCTGGCGCGGGCGAGCTTCCACAGCTCCTTGGTCACGCCATGCATGTAAACGGCGAGGCTGATGCCGCCATAGCATATCAGGGCAATGCGCAGTTCCTTGTGCTGCATGGACCGGGGGTTTGGCCGCTCGGGCCGCGATTGGCAACGCGGCAAATCCACCGGCTCCGCCGTGGAGAAGTTCCCGCCACCTCTATCGTGCAGGATCGCAGCCGCCTTAAACTTGCCGCCGGTCGCATCTCGCACGGGGGAAGGATCGCCATCTTGGAACATAGATACGGCGCACTGGGCTGGACACTCGCACTGGGCACCGGATTGATCCTGTGGAGCGCGGCCTCCTATTTCGCTGGAGGCGGAGAGCCATGGGATTCCGGAACTTACTGGACCGGCGCCTATCCACTGGCAGTGATCATGGCTGCTGCCCTCGGCTTCGCTTTCCCTGAGCGGAGCTGGCGCTGGGCGCTGGGGATCATGCTGGCACAACTGCCGGTGATGCTTGCCACAGAGTCGGGCTTCGGCCTGTTGCCGCTGGGGCTTGTCCTGTTGGGAGTTCTCTCGCTCCCCGCCATTCTGACCGCAAAGCTTGGAGCATGGCTCCGGCGCTGGATGGACAGGTAATGTTTCGGGCTCGACCGGGCCATAACGATGCGCGGCGACCTTGTGTTCCACTTATGTTCCGATTAAGGTTCCGCCATGACCAAGCCAAAGAAACGCTACATCTGCGCTGCATGCGGCAGCGTGACCCATCGCTGGCAGGGGCAATGTCCCGATTGCGCGGAGTGGAACTCGCTTAGCGAAGACACGCCGCAAACGGCCTTTTCCCAAAAGCATAATCTGTCGAGCGGCGGGCAGGTGATTGCTTTCGAACCTCTCGCCGCGCCCTCGGCCCTGCTGGAACGTCGTGCGACCGGCCTTGCGGAATTCGACCGCGCGCTGGGCGGTGGGCTGGTCCCAGGTTCGGCAGTTCTGATGGGAGGCGACCCCGGCATCGGCAAATCGACCCTGCTTCTGCAGGCGGCAGCTGCCATTGCCCGCGAGGGAGGCGATGCGATCTATGTCAGCGGGGAGGAAGCGGTCGGTCAGGTGCGAATGCGTGCACGGCGCCTCGGCGTCGGCGATACGCCGATCCGGCTGGCTGCGGCGACCTCTGTGCGCGACATCCTCACCACACTCCATGCAGGCGGTCCACCTGCTTTCCTGGTGATCGATTCCATTCAAACCATGCATTCCGACATGATCGAGGGCGCTCCCGGCACGGTCAGTCAGGTGCGCGGCTGCGCCTTCGAACTGATCCGCTATGCCAAAGAGAACGGAGTCGCGCTGGTGCTGGTCGGCCATGTGACCAAGGACGGCAGCATCGCAGGCCCCCGCGTGCTCGAGCACATGGTCGATGTGGTGATGAGCTTCGAGGGAGAACGGAGCCACCAATACCGCATATTGCGCGCGCTCAAGAACCGCTTCGGCGCGACCGAGGAAATCGGCGTCTTCGCCATGGCGGGGGATGGGCTGGAAGAGGTCGCCAATCCTTCGATGCTGTTTCTATCGGGGCGCGACGAGCCGGTGGCGGGAAGCGCAGTCTTTCCGGCGTTGGAGGGCACCAGGCCGGTGCTGGTCGAAGTCCAGGCACTGGTCGTTAGGCTTCAGAGTGGGGCGACCCCGCGCCGCGCCGTGGTAGGGTGGGACAATGGCCGCCTTGCCATGTTGCTCGCGGTGCTGGAAGCGCGTTGCGGGCTGAATTTCTCCTCCGCCGAAGTCTATCTCAATGTTGCGGGCGGATACCGGCTGGCGGATCCGGCGGCCGATCTCGCCGTGGCCGCGGCGCTTGTCTCAGCTATGGCCGACAGGCCGCTGCCCGAGACTTCCGTATGGTTCGGCGAGGTTTCCTTGGCGGGCGAGATCCGTCCTGTGGCGCATGGCGGAGTGCGGCTCAAGGAAGCGGCAAAACTCGGCTTCACTCAGGGGTTCGGTCCTGGCGGGACCGAGGCGGGCCGTGAGGCCATAGATTACGAAGCTTTAACCCTGCTCCCGAAGCTCGTTGACCGTATCGTAGCAAGCGAATAACTGTGCGACCGCGATGACGGGTTTTGACATTATTGTTCTTGTGATTGTGGGCGTCGGCGCAATCGGCGGCTTCATGCGCGGGCTGGTGGCGGAAGTCGCCTCGCTCGCCGCTTGGGTGTTGGCGCTGCTGGCGATCCACTATCTCCACACCGACCTCACCGCCTTCCTTTACGAGTATGTCGGCACACCCACGGGTGCGGCCGTGCTGGCCTTCACGCTCCTGCTGCTCATTCCCTATGCGGGCATGAAGCTGCTGGCGAAAAACATTTCCGGTGTGACGCGCAATTCAGTGCTTGGCCCGATCGATCGCGTGCTCGGCTTCGGTTTCGGGGCGATCAAGGGTGCGATCATCGCGGTGCTCGCCTTTTCGGTGCTGGTGCTGGGCTATGATACGATCTGGGGTCCGAAGGGTCGGCCGGACTGGATTACTACTTCGCGCGCCTACCCGTTCGTCGATGCCAGCTCGGTGGTGTTGGTCCAGATGCTCGATGAACGCCGCCGCCGCCTGCGCGGGGAAGAGCCGGATATCAGCGGCCAGGACGAATGAGCTCCGCCGAAAGGCTATACACTCCGGAATTGCTTGGTTGGACGGTCAGGCTTGCGGCATACCGGCTGGCGGAAGACCTGCCGCTGGCGGGCGAGGCACGTTCGCCGAGCTGCGGCAGCACGCTCTCGCTGACGCTCGATACCGACGATAGGGGCGCGATTTCCGCCATCGGCATGCGCGTTTCCGCTTGTGCCATCGGACAGGCCAGTGCGGCAGTCTTTGCTGAGCACGCTGTCGGACGCGATGCGGAAGAAATCGCGTCGTCGCTCGCCGAAATGGAAGCGTGGGTGGCAGGCGAGGGGGCCTTGCCTGGCTGGCCGGACCTTAAAGTGATAGCCCCCGCGCGCGATTTCCCGGGTCGCCACGGAGCGATGCTGCTACCGTGGAAGGCCGCGCTCGCCGCGCTTTCCAAGGCGGAGGCGGCTGGTTAAACCCGGCACGGGTCTGGTCGAAACGAGAGGGATCAATGGCAAGCACTGCGGCCGCACCTTCCATGACGAGCGAGCCGAGCGCGAAGGATATTCGCCTGGTGATCGCCGCATCGTCCGCCGGGACGGTGTTCGAATGGTACGATTTCTTCATCTACGGCACGTTGGCCGGCCTGATCGGCGCGGCCTTTTTTCCGTCGGACAATGAAACGCTGCAATTGCTGCTGGTCTGGGCCGGCTTTGCCGTCGGCTTCGGCTTTCGCCCGCTGGGTGCGATCCTGTTCGGCTATCTCGGGGACAAGCTCGGGCGCAAATACACTTTCCTGGTCACAGTCACCCTGATGGGCGTGGCCACGGCGGGGGTCGGCCTAGTCCCGAGCGCGGCGACGATCGGGCTTGTCGCGCCCGCCATCGTACTCCTGCTGCGCATTCTCCAGGGCCTGGCACTGGGCGGGGAATATGGCGGCGCGGCGATCTATGTTGCGGAGCATGCGCCGCCGGAGAAGCGCGGATATTACACCAGCTTCATCCAGGCGAGTGTCGTGGGCGGATTCGTACTCTCGATCCTTGTCGTGATCCTTTGCCGCTTTGCCATATCGCCAGAGGACTTCGCTGCCTGGGGCTGGCGGATACCGTTTCTCCTGTCGATCATCCTTCTCGGAATCTCGCTGTGGATGCGCCTCAAGCTGAATGAGAGCCCGGTGTTCCAGGCGATGAAGGCCGAGGGTCAGATTGTCGGCAATCCCTTCGTCGAGAGCTTCACCTATCCCGGCAACAAGAAGCGCATCTTCGTCGCCCTGTTCGGCGTGACCGGCATATTGACGACGATCTGGTACACGGCGTTCTTCTCGGGCCTTTCCTTTCTGCGCGGGCCGATGCGGGTAGACGATCAGCTGGTCGAGATCATTCTGCTTGTCGGCGGGGCAATATCGATGGGATTCTACCTCGTGGTCGGCAAATGGTCCGACCGGGTTGGCCGCAAGAAACCGATCATGGTCGGCAGCATCCTGACCTTGCTGCTGTTGTTTCCGATCTTTTGGGGGATCGGTGCGCTGGCCAATCCCGGACTGAGCCGCAGCGCCGAATCTGCGCCGGTTATCGTGGCGGGACCGGATTGTTCCTACGATCCCTTCGCCGAACAGCAGGCGACGCCTTGCGGAAGACTGCTGCAGGACCTGACCGCGCTCGGCGTGAGCTACGATGTACGCGACGCTTCGACGAATGGCGGTCTCACCTTGTCAATCGGGGACGCTGGGATGCCCATTGGCGAGGAACTGGGTGAAGACAATGCCGCTCGCGCCGCGCTGGTGCGCAGCGAACTCGAAGCCAGTGGCTACGATTTCTCCGAACAATACCCACCGCTGGTCAACATATTCGGCATCGTCGGGCTATTGCTCGTA
>DASWIR010000069.1:0-5449 GCA_036397575.1 Alteraurantiacibacter sp.
ATCTGCCGGTGTTCGGCAGATTCGAAATCGAATTCCTCAATCCGGTTGCCCTTGAGCACCGCCACCCGCGTTTCTTCCGGGTGGCGCGCGTCGATCAACATGCGCGTTGCCATTAAATGTTCTCCGGGCGCCGGATCGGCCTGCTCGCAATGCGGGAGGGCGGGGGCGCCGATTGTCTGATGGGTTGCGATAGGCCGGGCTGTCGCTTCGGCCGTTCGCAAATTCGTTGGATCGGCCGCCGATCGTCTGGATGGTGGCCGGGTGGAATGTGTCTGCTGCAAGGAAAAGGCGCAGGGTTTTGCTCTGCGCGAACGAGGCCGCCACGCCAGCGTTCCGACTTACGGATCGCGGCTGTTGGGACGGGCTCGAATTTCTCATTACGGCATCAACCTGTATGCGAATGCCCGTGGGCCGGTGCGGCGCGGGCGGCGGCAGGCCGGGAGGCCATGCCGTGGACACTCGCTAGCATCGGGCAGATGCGCGAGCAACCTAATTGCACGCAGCCAGGCACGAATTGTCCGGCAAAAAAATCCCTTGTTAGCACGGCGTTGCCGGCCCTACTGAAATTGCGAATGTCGGAGCGTTTGCAGATCTGGGGCATATTCCTCGCCCCTCTGGCACTCGTGGCCGCGCTGATCGGCTTCGGGCTCACCGTTCCGGTGCCCGAATTCGGCCGCAACTACGTCCAGCGCGTGCCGTTGCCCGAAGCCGGCGCCCAACTTCACCTGCCCGAAATCGCCGGCCCCGAAGATGCCAGCCGTCCATTGGTGGTGATCGATCCCGGTCACGGCGGGCACGATCCGGGTGCCAGCGGGGCGGGCATCCGCGAAAAGACGCTGGTGCTCTCGCTTGCCCGTCATGTGCGCGACAAGCTGGTCGAGGGCGGCGGCATCCGCGTCGCGCTCACGCGCGAGGACGACCGCTACCTCACGCTTGTCGAGCGGGTGGAAATCGCCCGCCAGCTGGGTGCGGACCTGTTTCTGTCGATTCATGCCGATTCGGCGGGCGACAAGAGCGGGGTTACCGGAGCGAGCGTCTATACGCTGTCCGAGGAGGCATCGTCCGAGGCAGCTGCGCGCTTTGCCGAGCGCGAGAACCGGGCCGACCGCATCAACGGGGTCGACCTGTCGGGGCGCGGCGATGTGGTCAGCACGATTCTGGTCGAATTGTCGCAGCGCCGTTCACAGGGCGGGGCGGACGAGTTCGCCGGCCTGATCCGGCGCGAGGGGACAGAGCACATCCCCTTCCATGTCGAGCCGCGCCGATCCGCGGCGCTCGGCGTGCTGCGGGCGCCCGATATTCCCTCGGTGCTGTTCGAAGTCGGCTTTCTCACCAATGCGGACGAGGCGCGGCGCCTCTCCTCGCCAGAGCAACAGGACGCCTTCGGTTCCTTCATGGCGCAGGCCATCCGCGTCTGGTTCGCGCGCCGCCCCGACGCATGATGGCTGCGACAGGGCGGGGCGAAAAATCGAGCATTGCATATGGCAAGCCGCCGCTGGCCCATGCTAAAGGCTCAGCAAGATGACCCAAGGCGACGATATCGAAGGCGGGATGGGCGGCGCGGCGGCGCTGCGCTATCGCATAACGCGCAGCACCAGTGGTGCGCTTGGCTGGATCGGAGCGCGGCTCGGTGAGCTGGGCGAGCGGCTGGCGCCGCTGAGGGACTGGTTCGCCGCCAATTGGCGCGAGAAGCGCTGGTTCCGCTGGGGAAGCGTGGGGCTTGGCGTGCTGCTCGCGGGATGGCTGGCCTTCTGGATCGTGTTTACCAAGGACCTGCCGGACGCAAGCATGCTGGTGGATTACGAGCCGCCGCTGCCCACCATGGTGCGCGGCATCGATGGCGAGATCGTCCATTCCTATGCGCGAGAACGGCGCGTGCAATTGCAGTTCGCCGATTTCCCGCCCCAGCTGGTCAACGCCTACACTTCGGCCGAGGACAAGACCTTCTGGACCCATGGCGGGATCGACATCACCGGCTTTGCCAATGCGGTTTTCGACTATGTCAGCAAGATCGGTTCCGGCGAACGGGCGGTGGGCGGTTCCACCATCACTCAGCAGGTTGCCAAGAACATCCTGGTGGGCGACGAATATTCGGTCAGCCGCAAGCTGAAGGAAATGATCCTCGCGCGGCGTATCGAAGGCGTGCTGACCAAGCGCGAGATCATGGAGCTCTATCTCAACGAGATTCCGCTCGGCCGGCGCAGCTTCGGCGTGCAGGCGGCGAGCCGCGCCTATTTCGACAAGGATGTGGATCAGCTCGAACCGCACGAAATGGCGTTCCTCGCGATCTTGCCCAAGGCGCCGGAGCGGTATGGCCGGGCAGCCAGCAGGGATCTCGCTATCGAGCGGCGCAATTTCGTGATCGACCAGATGGAAGACAATGGCCACATCACAGCCGAGCAGGCGGTTCAATTCAAGGCAAAGCCGCTTGGGCTGGTGGCGCAGCGCGCGCAGACGCGCTCTGCGGATGCAGGTTACTTCCTCGAGGAGGTACGCCGCGAACTGATCGAGCGCTTCGGCGAGCAGGCCGAAGATGGGCCGAACAGTGTCTATGCCGGCGGTTTGTGGGTCCGCACTTCGCTCGATACGGAATTGCAGGGCGCGGCGCAAAAGGCCCTTCGCGCCGGCCTGATGCGTTACCACGGCAATCGTGGCTGGACCGGGCCGATCGCCACGCTCAATATGGATGCAGGCAGCTGGCGCGGGCAGCTGCAAAGCTCCTACATTTCGATCAATTACCGCGATTGGCGCGTGGGCGTGGTCACTTCGCGCGACGGTGGATCGGCGCGGCTCGGCTTCGCCGACGGCACCGAGGTGCCACTCACCGGCGTTCCCGACGGATTGCGCGCCGGCCACATCGTTGCGGCCGCGCCTTCGGGCAACGCCTGGCGGGTGCAGTCAATTCCCGAGGTTTCGGGCGGTTTCCTTACGATGGACCCGAATACGGGCCGTATCCTGGCCATGCAGGGTGGATTCGATTCCCGCCTGTCGGACTTTAATCGTGCGACGCAGGCGTTGCGCCAGCCGGGATCGACCATCAAGCCCTTCGTCTATTCCACGGGGCTCGATAGCGGAATGACTCCGGCGACGATGGTTCCCGACCAGACCTATTGTTATTATCAGGGCGCCAATCTCGGCGAGAAATGCTTTCGCAATTTCGGCGGCGGTGGCGGTGGTGAGCACACCATGCGCTGGGGCCTCGAACAGTCGCGCAACCTGATGACTGTCCATATCGCGATGGATTCGGGGATGGAAAACGTCGTCGAGACTTTCAAGCGCGTCGGCATCGGCGATTACGAGCCATATCCCGCTTTCGCGCTCGGCGCGGGTGACACCACGGTCGAGAAGATGGTCTCGGCCTATTCGGCGCTGGCCAACCACGGCGTGCAGCACGACCCGACAGTGATCGACTACGTACAGGATCGCCGCGGAAAAGTGATCTGGCGGGCCGACACGCGCCGGTGCACCGGCTGCAACATGGACGAATGGGACGGCAAGCCAATGCCCCGCCTGGCCGAAAAGGGGCGGCAAGTCCTCGATCCGCGTACCGCATTCCAAGTTGTCCATATGCTCGAAGGCGTTGTCCAGCGCGGCACGGCGGTGCGTTTGCGCGACCTCAACATGCCGCTTTTCGGCAAGACCGGCACGACCAGCGGTCCGACCAACGCCTGGTTCGTCGGCGGATCGCCCGATTTAGTGGCTGGCGTCTATGTCGGCTTCGACCGGCCCCGCAACCTTGGCGGATATGTCCAGGGCGGCAATACGGCGGCGCCGATTTTCAAGGAGTTCGCTCTTGACAGCCGCGACCGTTGGAGCGGGCGGCCCTTCATTGCGCCTAATGGCGTACGCATGGTCCGGATCGACCGCCGTACGGGTCGCCGCGTGTTCGATGCCGAACCGACCGGCGATCCGATGGCCGCAGTGATCTGGGAAGCGTTCAAGCCCGATACCGAGCCGCGCCGCAGCGCCCGGCAGGACGAGATCGACGCATTGCGCGAGCTGGTGATCGCCGAGCTTGCGCGCCAGCGCAACGCGGCCGCCGATGCGGCGGGTTCGCGCGGCGAAGCGCCGTCCAATTTTGTCGAAGACCAAGGAGGGTTGTACTAGCGTCCCTTTCCGGCCGCATACCCCTCGCAACCAGATCCAGATAGGAGCAGATCAATGAAGAAGCTCATCCCGCTTATTGCCGTTGCCGCCGCAGCCGCGATCCCGAGCGCCTCGTCCGCGGCTCTCGAGGAAGGCGCAACCGCGCCGGTCTTCGCCACGCAAGGCGCGCTGGCGGGTGAAACTTTCGCCTTCAATCTGCGGAGTGCGTTGCAGAAAGGGCCTGTGGTGCTCTATTTCTTCCCGAAGGCATTCACGCCGGGCTGCACCCTGGAAGCAAATGCCTTTGCTGCCGCGATCGACGATTTCAAAGCGGCCGGCGCTCAGGTGATCGGCCTTTCGGCGGACAATATGGAGGAACTCAAGCAGTTCTCGGTCAAGGAATGCGGCAGCAAATTTCCGGTCGCCATGGCGAGCGCTGCAGTGATCGAGGCCTACGACGTTGCGCTGGAGTTCAACGGGCAGCAGCTGAGCGATCGTACCTCCTACGTCATAGGGCAGGATGGCAAGGTCGCGATGGTTCATTCGGAAATGGACTACAAGGACCATGTCCGGCTGACGCTCGCAGCGGTGCAGGCCATGAAGAAGGGCGGCTGAGCCCCCATCTGCTTTTACAAACCGCGACCTTTCGCTATCGGGCCGCTTTCACAGCGGATAGGGTGATCTCATGCGTGCCGAAGGGCAGGCCAATATTGACCGTATCGAGGCCGCGCTCGCGCTGGTGCGCAAGTCGCTGGACTGGGAACGCGCGCTGAAGAAGCTCGACGAGCTCAACCAGCGCGTCGAAGACCCGACCTTATGGGACGATCCGAAAGCGGCCGAGAGCGTGATGCGCGAGCGGCGACGGCTGGAAAGCGCCGTCGGTACCGTTTGCGAGATCGAGAAGGAAATGGCCGATGCCGTCGAATTCGTCGAACTGGGCGAAGCGGAGGGCGACGGAGAGGTTGTCGACGAGGGACTCAAATCTCTCCAAAAACTGGCCGGCCGTGCCGATGCCGACAAGGTGCAGGCGCTGCTTTCCGGCGAAGCGGACGCTAACGACACTTATATCGAAATCCACGCCGGTGCCGGCGGCACGGAAAGCCAGGACTGGGCGGAAATGCTGTTCAGGATGTACGCCCGCTGGGCCGAGCGCAAGGGTTACAAGGTCGAAACGGTCGAGTACCAGGCGGGTGAGCAGGCAGGCATCAAGTCGGCCACACTCATGGTCAGCGGCGAGAATGCCTATGGCTATGCCAAGACCGAAAGCGGCGTGCACCGGCTGGTCCGTATCAGCCCCTACGATTCCTCCGCGCGGCGGCACACCAGTTTTTCCAGCGTATGGGTCTATCCGGTGATCGATGAC
>DASWIR010000070.1:0-3913 GCA_036397575.1 Alteraurantiacibacter sp.
CGAGTTCGGCCATGGCTCCGCGGTCGGCAAAGTCGATCTTTCGAAAGTCGAAGCTGTCGCCGCCCTTCTCGCGCAGCCGGGCGAGGCGCGCTTCTTTCAGCGAGACGTCGTAATAGTCGTTAAGGTTGTCGATGCCGGTCACGCGGTCGCCGCGCGCGAGCAGCCGGCGCGTAAGGGCCGCGCCGATAAAGCCCGCTGCTCCGGTGACGAGAACCTTCATGATACCTCCATAGCGGCAGCCGCTTGACCGCTCGGGATCACAAAGTCCAGTCTACGCCGCCTTTCAATGCGTTCTTGAGGTCGGCCAGCGTTCCGCCTTCGGCCACATGCTTGCGCAGCCCTTCGGCGCCGAGGTCGAGATATTCCCGGTGCGGGACGGCCAGCAGGACGAGATCGTACTGCCCCTGAAGCTCGCGCTGTGCGAGTTCCACCTCATATTCATGGGCAGCTTCCGCCGCATCGGCCAGCGGGTCGTGGACGGTGACCTTGTGCCCGCGCTGTTCGAGCCGGAAGATCACGTCGATCACCTTGCTGTTGCGAAGGTCGGGCACGTTCTCCTTGAAGGTCAGGCCCAGCACCAGCACGCTGCCGGGCTGCTCGCCCCTAGCGGCATGAAGCTCGTCGGCGATCCATTCGGCCATCGAGTCGTTCGTGCCGCGTCCGGCAATCACCACCTTGGCGTCGATGCCCAGCTGCGCCGCGCGGTGGCTGAGGTAATAGGGATCGACCCCGATGCAGTGCCCTCCGACCAGGCCCGGAGTGAAATCGAGGAAGTTCCACTTGGTCCCCGCAGCCTCCAGCACATCGTAGACCGACAGGTCGAGGCGCGAGAAAATCCGTGTGATCTCGTTGACGAAGGCGATGTTGATGTCGCGCTGGGCGTTCTCGATCACCTTGGCGGCTTCGGCCGCCTTGATCGATGCCGCCCGGAACACGCCGCCCGATGTGATCGCACCATAAAGCGCGGCGACGCGATCGAGCACTTCGGGGGTCTGACCCGAAACGACCTTAGTGATCTTGTCGATCGTATGCTCGCGGTCGCCGGGATTGATCCGCTCCGGGCTGTAGCCGAGGAAGAAGTCGCGCCCGCACACGAGCCCGCTTTCAGCCTCCAGGATCGGTCCGCAGATCTCCTCGGTGACACCGGGATAGACGGTGCTTTCGTAGATCACGACCGGCGGCCGGCCCTTGCCTGCCGAGCGCTGCAGGACTTTGGCGGCCGTGCGCGATGCGGCCTCGACGATCGTCAGGTCCGGCCGATTACGCGCATCGATCGGGGTCGGCACAGTGACGATGATGAACTCGCTAGCCGGGATGCTTGCGTCCGCATCGGTCAGTGCAAGCGCGCTGGCGAGCAAGCGCTCGTGCTCGATCTCGCGGGTGCGGTCGCGCCCTTCCCCCAGCTCCGCGATCCGGCCGCGGTCGATGTCGAAGCCACATGTGTCGAACTTGCCGGCGAGGGCGATTGCGAGGGGCAATCCGACATATCCCAACCCCACGACGACGACCTTGCCGTCGCTGGATGCGCCGAATGCCGCTTCCCCTGCGGTGGCAGCGCTTTGTGCGCGTGCAACCTTCTTGTCAGTCTCGTCGAGCCTTCTAAGATAAGTCACGATCCGCTTCCGCCCCATTTCTGCGCGAGTTTACATCCGATGGCCTGCAAGTCTTGCCTTTCGCTCTCGCACGGAAATCCGGACAGTCGTGCCAAAGGCGCGCTTGCGGGCCTTGTCCGGTAACGGTCCATGACAGCGGGTATTAAAACATTGCTAAACGCTCTTTGGGCTGTCCCGATACTGGCCATGGCTGTGGGCGACCCTGAACTGGCAAAACTTGACCGGCGCGTGGCAGGAACTGCCGACAGCCTGCTGATCGCAAACGATAATCTCTGTCAAAGCCATATGCCGGTGACTGGCCTGGTACTGACCAGCAGCGACCAGTTTCCTGCAAATTCACTGCCCGCGCCCTTCACTGAAGGGACGGAATCGCCGGAACTGGCAGTGGGCGCGCTCACGGCAGGCGGCGCGGCGGACGAGGCCGGCGTAACGGCCGGTTCGCTCGTCCTCGGGATAAATGGCTATGCTCCGGCCATGCTGGAACGGACCGATGGGAAGCAGACGCTGCGCGAGGCGGCTTTTGCACTGCTCGGTTCCCTGGATGGCGAAAGGATCGTGCTGGAGTTGCTCGAACATGGTGAGCGACGCGAGATCTCCTTTGCAGCGCCCGCCGGCTGCCATGTGCTGGTCGAAGTCCTCCAGGGCGGCGGAATGGAAGCGATATCGACGGGCTCCGTAATCCAGCTGGGCGACGAACTCGTCGCCAGAGCGGAGGATTGGCAACTCGCTGCGATCATTGCCCATGAATTGGCGCATTCGATCCTCGCGCACCGCAAGCGACTGTCCGACGCGGGCGTGGAGAAAGGCCTTGCGGGGGAATTCGGCCGCAACAGGCGGTTAAATCTCGCGGCCGAGATCGAGGCGGACCGGCTCAGCCCGTATCTGCTGGCGAATTCCGCCTGCGATCCTGCCGATTATGCGCGTTTCTGGCGTTCGGAACTGGGCCGGGACATAAGCGGCGGAATACTGCGCAGCCGCGCCCATCCGTCCGCCGGCTCGCGGGCAAACATAGCTGAGCGTGAAATCGCCGAACACTGGACGGATGAGGCCAGTCCGCCCTACCCCGCCCACCTGCTCGCTCTGCGGGAATCCGGTTTCGAGGAAAGCGAATCAACCGAATGAAAATCCTTGTCTTTGGAGCGACCGGCCAGGTCGGCACCCAGGTCGCGCGGCGCGGTGCGGCACGCGGGCATGATGTGACCGCTCTTGCCCGCGCCGATGCGGACCTGACCGATCCAGCCTCGCTCGCCGGCGCCGTTATGGCGCATGAATGCGACGCGATAATCAATGCCGCCGCCTATACCGCCGTCGATCGGGCAGAGGATGAGGAAGCTATCGCGCTGGCGATAAATGGTACGGCTCCGGGTGTTCTTGCAGCGGCTGCGGCAGACAAGGATGTACCCTTCCTGCATGTCTCGACCGATTACGTCTTCGATGGCGCCGGGCCGCATCTCCCGGCAGACCCGACCTCCCCAGCCAATGCCTATGGGCGCACCAAGCTGGCTGGCGAACAGGAGGTGCGGAGAGCGGGAGGAAACGCATCTATCCTGCGGACGTCATGGGTTTTTTCCGCTCATGGTCACAATTTTGTGAAGACGATGCTTCGCCTGGGTGCCGAACGCGACGAACTCACCATTGTTGCCGATCAGATCGGCGGGCCGACATGGGCCGGCCATATCGCCGATGCGCTGATGGCGGTTGCGCAGCGCATGGCGGAAGGCAAGCAGGGCGAAGTTCTGCATTTCTCGGGAGCGCCGGACGTCAGCTGGGCCGATTTCGCGCGGGAGATTTTCGCTCAGGCCAAGCTGGAGACGCGCGTCAGCGGCATTCCTACATCGGCCTATCCCACTCCCGCACGGCGTCCGCTGGACAGTAGAATCGACTGCTCCGGCCTGGCGGGCTGGGACATTGCCCGTCCCGACTGGCGGACAGGACTTTCCGAATCCTTGCAGGAACTTGGTGCGCTTTCCTGAGAATCAGGCCTGCGCTTGCTCGGGTGCCTCGCTGATGTCGATATAATGGCCGTCGTAATAGGTCAGTGGCTTGGCGTTCTCGCGATGGAACACCTCGACCAGTTCGCCGATGAAAATCGTATGCGTCCCGAATTGATGGCGATGCGCCGTTCGGCAAATGAGACTCGACTGGGCGCCCGCGAGCACCGGCACTCCATGTGCCTCGGCCCACTCGCCGGCGGAGAAACGGTTCTCCCCCCGCTCGTGCATGAAAATCTCGGCGATATCGCGGTTGCCTAGACCGAGGACGTTGACGCAAAAGGTTTCCGCGCAGGCGAGCGGTTCGTG
>DASWIR010000071.1:0-2871 GCA_036397575.1 Alteraurantiacibacter sp.
CCGCATTGACCGTGCCTGCACCTGCAATCACCAGGCTGGACAGTTCGGGCAGGGTCACGGTCACCACCGTTTCGCCTTCCTCGTCGCTGCGGCGCTCGAAGGAAGGGCGCAGAATCCCCAGCATGCCTTGCTTCTGGATGAAACGCAGCTCGCTCGCCGCCGGGCCTTCGGCCTTGACGCGGAATGTCTTGCCCTCGTTCACTTCCACGCGGTCCGGTCCGAACAGCACCAGCTTGGTCGGCGCCGCGGCCATGAAATCGAGATCTTCCAGCTTCATGCCATCGGCATCGCTGTCGAACTCGAAATGGAACCCGCCTTCGCCGAAACCGAAATGGCCCGGCTTGAACGGCCCGTCGCCGAACGGAAAGCCGCGGCGGCCATGCTTGCGCCGCGGCCCGCAATCGCTGTCCCATTCGGCCGCCTTTGCGGCCATCGCCGCGGCGACCATCGGACCCACGGCCTTGAAGATATCATTGAACATCGCTGCCTCCAGTAATGCGTATTACTGATATAGGACAGCAATACCGCCTCGCAAGGCCGGATACAAGAAGGGCCGCCCCTTAGGGCAGCCCTTCGTCGTCACCGGAATGCAGCCTGTCGATCAGGCGTCTTCGGCATTCTCATAATATTGCGGCGCGTACTTCCTGAGCACGTCGAGGATCTTGTTGAGCGCAGCCGGCTCGTCGGTCTTTTCCATCGCCGCGAGTTCGCGCGCCAGGCGGCTGGACGCCGCCTCGAAAATCTGACGCTCGGAATAGGACTGTTCGGGTTGGTCCTCCGGGCGGAACAGGTCGCGCGTCACTTCCGCGATCGAGACGAGATCGCCGGAGTTGATCTTCGCTTCATATTCCTGGGCGCGGCGCGACCACATGGTGCGCTTCACCCTGGGCTTGCCCTTGAGCGTTTCCATTGCCTCTTTCAGCGTCTTGTCGCTCGACAGCTTGCGCATGCCGATCGATTCGACTTTGTTCACGGGCACGCGGAGCGTCATCCGTTCCTTCTCGAAACGCAGCACGTAAAGATCGAGCTGCATGCCAGCGATTTCCTGGCTTTCGAGCTCAACCACACGGCCGACGCCGTGCTTGGGATAGACGACATAGTCACCGACATCGAATGCGGGCGCCTTGCCTGACATAGAGATTCCTTTCGATCAGCGGACCTGCGCCGGGTAACAGGAATTCAGTATCCGCACCGCGATTCCCGCGGCCCGGCTTCCCTGTTACGCCTGCCTGGTTGGGGTCCTGCCTTCCTCGGTTCGCAAAACCGCGCGAAAATCCGCGCGGCCCAACGGCGCTCATATAACAGATTCGTAACAAAATTGCCAGCGCCGAGAAGAATCGGCCAAAAGAATCCGCCGTCAGCGGATTTCTCAAGGCGCGAGAACGGTTACCTTGCGGCGCTCAGTCGCCTTCGCCGGGGTCGGACGAGAAGTACTTCTCGAACTTGCCCTCTTCTCCCTTGTGCTCGTCGGCCTCGTCCGGCGGATCCTTCTTCTGGGTGATATTGGGCCATTCGGCGGAAAACTGGGTGTTCACCTCGAGCCACTTCTCCAGCCCGCCTTCCGTGTCGGGCAGGATCGCTTCGGCCGGGCATTCCGGCTCGCACACGCCGCAATCGATGCATTCGGCGGGATTGATGACGAGCATGTTCTCGCCTTCATAGAAGCAATCTACCGGGCACACTTCTACGCAATCGGTATATTTGCATTTGATGCATGCGTCGGTGACGACATAGGTCATGGGCGGAAACGTCCTTCGTGCTTCGCTTATTGCGCGCCTAGTGCTTCGGATTGCCCACCGTCAAGCGCGCGATAACAGCTTCGCGCTTCCTGTGCCGGGCCGCGGCGCCGTGGCAAAGCGAGTATTTCTATCACCAGCACATTCTGCCTTATAGGCAGGATAAGCACATCGCCCACTTCGATCGGCTGGTCTAGCCGCATAACCCGTGCGCCATTGCGGCGAATATGACCTTCACCGACCCACTTCTGTGCCAGGCTGCGGCTTTTGGCAAAGCGCAGAAACCACAGCAACCGATCGATCCGCATCGTAGGCCCGGACCCTAGTCGAGCAAGCCCGCCAGCGCGGAGAACGCGTTGTTCTTCGGCACGGGGCTTCTCCCCTCGCGCGCGCGCCTGGCATGGTCCTTGCGCGGCGGGCGCCAGCGCCAGCGCGGCGGGGCAGGGGGGCCGAAAGCGCCGTGCGCCAGCTTACGCGGCATTTGTACGGTGAAGCCGGCATCGCGCATCAGCCGGGCGAAGTTTTCCGCCTGGAGCCCCATCGAGGTGGCGAGCGCCGGGTCGAGCCGGAATTCGCGCGCGCCGCCCACGCTTCGCAGTTCATGTGCGGCGCGAAACAGTTTCTCGGCCATGTCCACGCGGATCGCCTGGCTCCCCGCCCGGCGGTAACCGGCGGGTACCGGCCCTTTTCCCTGGGCAATGACCGGCTCCATACCTTCCCGCAAAGGTCTCCGGTCCGCGCCGATGGCCTGCAGCACGGCGCGCGGGGCGGGCTTGAGCAGGGCCGGCACGAATATGTCGAGCGCGCCGATCGTGACGCCGAGCTTGCGCAGGAGCGGGCGCTTGTCCTTCGACACGTTGATCAGTCCCGCTTCCTCGCGGCGGATCGTGCCGTTTCCTCCTATGAGGCCGAGCAGCAAGGCGCGAATCTCGCCGGGCATGTCGGGCCGCGCGGCGGCCTCCTCGATCCTGCGCAGCGGCTCGAGCGCGGAAAGCTCGCCCGCCAGCCACAATTCGAGCGCTTCCGAAAGCCGCGCGCGCTGCGCCCCCGGCAGGCCGGCCACTTCCTTGCCGAGCAGGAGGCGCGGGCGTGTGCGGTCCTTTCCGCTTTCGAGCTGGGCGATTTCGGTCTCGCC
>DASWIR010000072.1:0-2573 GCA_036397575.1 Alteraurantiacibacter sp.
GCATCTACCAGGTGTCGAGCTGGGTCACGGCGGTCTGCGCCACCGGCATCATCCTGGGCGCGTCCTATATGCTCTATCTTTATTGGCGCGTGGCCTTCGGTGTGCAGAAAAACGAGGACGCGGCTGCGATGCCCGATCTGAATGTTCGCGAATGGGCGATGCTTGCCCCCATCGCCGCTGCAGTTCTGTGGATGGGCGTGTACCCCGAAAGTTTCCTTGCTCCGATGCGAAAGGACATCGCCACGCTTGAGGCGCGTGTGCTGCGTGCTGCGCCGGAGGGCGATGCACATCTGGTTCCGGGCGATGGTCGTCCGGCCGCGAACGCAATGGAACTGCACCACGAAACCGGTGAAGGCGAAGGTGGCGCGGGCCATGAGGCCGCCGGAGATCATGCTGAAGCAGAGGGGGCGCATTGATGGATTTCGCCGCGTCCCTCACGCTGATCGCCCCGGAGGTCCTCCTGAGCATCTCGGGCCTCGTCCTGCTGCTGGTCGCGGCCTGGGCTGGCGACAAGTCGTCGAGCGCCATCAGCGTGGCCTCATGCGTCGCGCTCGGTGCGGCTTTCTTCATGGTGGCGCCTTCCGTCTGCGCCGGAGCCTCCGGGCCGGACACGGTTGCATTTTTCGGACAGTTTCGGGCTGACGCCTTTGCGGGGTTTGCCAAACTGATGATCTATGCCGCAGCGGGCGCTGCCCTGGTCGTGGCGCCGAGCTTTTTCGGTCGCGCCAGGGCGATGCGGGCCGAATATCCGGTGCTGGTGCTGTTCGCCGCACTCGGCATGAGCATCATGGTCTCGGCGACCGACCTGATCACTCTTTACATAGGGCTCGAGCTCAATTCGCTCGCCGCCTACGTGCTCGCCGCCTTCCTGCGGACGGACGAGCGCTCGGCCGAAGCGGGCCTCAAATATTTCGTCCTTGGCGCGCTTGCGAGCGGCATCCTGCTGTTCGGCATGAGCCTGCTTTATGGCTTTACCGGCACGACCAGTTTCGAAGGCATTTCCGCCGCGCTCGACGGCGGTGTGAGCACGGGTGCCCTGTTCGGAGTGATCTTCGTTCTCGCCGGCCTCGCCTTCAAGATCAGCGCCGTGCCGTTCCATATGTGGACGCCCGACGTTTACGAAGGTGCGCCGACGCCGGTGACGATGTTCTTCGCCAGCGCGCCCAAGGTGGCCGCCGTCGCGCTCACCGCACGGGTCGCGCTCGATGCGCTGGGCGGGCAAGTCGATGTCTGGCGTCAGATCGTGATCTTCGCCGCGCTCGCGTCCATCGTGGTCGGCGCGCTGGGCGCAATCGGGCAGGCCAATATCAAGCGGCTGCTCGCCTACAGCTCGATCAACAATGTCGGCTTCATCCTGATCGGCCTTGCGGCCGCTACTGCGGCTGGGGCCAGCGCGATGCTGGTATATCTTGCGATCTATGTCGCCATGACTGTCGGCAGCTTCGTGGCGGTGCTGATGATGAGGGATGCGGACGGCGCGCCGCTGGAGGGCATTTCCGATCTCGCCGGCCTCTCGCGCACAAGCCCCTGGCTTGCCCTGTTCCTCGCCATGCTCATGTTCAGCCTGGCCGGCATTCCGCCGCTCTTCGGCTTCTGGGGCAAGTTCGTCGTGTTCCAGGCAGCGGTCCAAGCGGATCTGGTAGCGCTCGCCGCCATCGGTATCGCCGCCAGCGTGATCGGCGCATTCTACTACATCAAGATCGTCAAGATCATGTATTTCGACGAGCCCGCCGATACGGTGAAGGGTAAGAGCGACTGGGCGCACTGGGCGCTGCTGGCGATCAGCGGCGTTGTGGTCTCTCCGCTTGGCTACCTGCTGACCAAATGGCTCGGCGCCTTGGCGGACGGCGCGGCGGCATCGCTGATGCTGGCCGCCTGATTGCCGGACTTGATCGAAACCATACCCGAAACCGGTTCCACCAATGCAGACCTGCTCGCGCGGTTGCGCGGCGGTGAGCCTATCGTGGAAGGGCACTGGCTGGTCGCGGATCGTCAAACCGATGGGCGCGGAAGGCAAGGCCGTGAATGGTTCGGCGGTGACGGGAATTTCATGGGCTCGACTATAGTGAACCGCGCCGCCGGCGATCCGCCCGTTCAGAGTCTCGCGCTGGTGGCAGGAATGGCGGCGCGGCAGGCCTGCCAGCCGCATATCGCGCCGGGCGCGGAACTGCTGCTCAAATGGCCTAACGATTTGCTGCTCGATGGCGCCAAGCTCGCAGGAACCCTGCTCGAAGGGGAGGGGGGGTCCGTCGTGCTCGGGATCGGCGTGAACCTGGCCGCTGCGCCGGAAGTTCCCGGCCTGCGGACCGCCGCGCTGGGCAATGTGCCGCGCGATCGTTTCGCCGAGAGCCTCGCAGCGGGTTTTGCAACCGAACTGCAGCGCTGGCGCAGCTACGGGCTTGCCCCGCTTCTTTCCCGCTGGCTTTCCGCCGCGCATCCCATTGGAACGCCGCTCGCGGTCCACGATCCGGCCGGCAACAGGCTGTCCGGCATATTTGACGGGCTGGCCGAAGACGGTGCATTGCAGCTGCGCTTGGCGGATGGTTCGCTGCGGACTATCCACGCGGGCGATG
>DASWIR010000073.1:0-3062 GCA_036397575.1 Alteraurantiacibacter sp.
GATAATTAGCGAGTGGGTGCGCGGGCAGTTTTCCGAAGCCTTCAGGATCACCGAATTGCCGCAGGCGAGCGGCACGGCGATCGCCCGAACGCCGAGGATGATCGGGGCGTTCCAGGGGGCGATCCCCAATATGACGCCCACTGGCTCGCGCAGCGCCATGGCCAGCTTGCCCGGGTGATCCGATGGAATGACCTCGCCCGAGATCTGCGTGGTGATGGAAGCCGCTTCGCGCACCATGCTCGCGGCGAGACCGAGATTGAACATCGCCCAACCGGCAGTCGCGCCGATTTCGCCCATCATCGCCTCGACGAAGGCATCCTTCTTCGATTCGAGCGCGGCAGCAGCCTTCATAAGGGTCGCACGGCGGGCATTGGGGCCCAGCTTCGACCATTCGGCAAAGCCGGCCTGCGCCTTTTCCGCAATCGCCGGAATATCCCCTGCCTTCATCGCTTCCGCACTGGATGCCGTCTCGCCGGTCATCGGATTCAAACGTTCAAACATGGTCATCGCGATCGTCTCTCCGCAACTTAAATGCCTCGCCGCATCCAACAGGCTCTATCCCAGCAGGCGAGGCAGGAACAGGCAAGCCATACAAGACAGCCAGCTATTCGCCCACCGCGCCATTCCACGCGGAGGCGGCGCGAAAGAAGGCCAGCGTTTCAGCCACTACGGGCACAGCCTCCGGACCCACAGGCCCATGGCTGAGCTTAACGATTACCGTCTGGCTTGGCGGATCCACATAGATGAACTGCCCCTCTCCGCCCACTGCTGTGAAAGCCTCGGTTCCTTTCACCGTCCACCAGAAATAGCCGTAGCCGAAATTGGGATCGGCATCGGCCGTAACGCTGCTGCTCAGGCTGGACACGTAATCCTCGGGAAAGAACTGTTCTCCGTTGGCGCGCCCATGGTCGAGCATCAAAAGGCCCAGCCTCCCATAATCCCTCAAAACGGCATTGAAGCCGCCAGCCGTGAATTCCTGGCCCACACCCGGAGGGCCATCGATCACGTAGAAGGCGTCAGCTTCCATTCCAGCTTTCTGCCACAGGCGCTCGGAAAGGTAGCGGCTTACCGGCATGCCCGTGGCTCGCGCAATCACCAGACCGACGACGGCGGCATCCATGCTATTATACCGGAAGAAGGTGCCGGGCTCATGCTCATGCCTGGTCAGGCGCGCCGTATCCGTATAGCGCGCCCGCTCCTGTACCCAGGAGGAGACATGGGCATCGTATGACAGGTTCCCCGGCGTGAAGAAGTTCTCGACCCAGGCGATGCCGGACCGCATTTCGAGCAGGTCCCTGATCGTCGTGCCGTCGTATCCGGTTCCGGAGAGTTCCGGCGCATACTTCGTCACGGCATCCGTCAACGCACCGATCTTGCCGTCCTTCAACGCCAGGCCGACCATGATTGCGTTGACCGACTTGGCGGCCGAATAGGAGTTGAAACGGGTCAACTCGGTCGATTGATTGTAATAACCCTCGTGAACGACGCGGCCATTCTTGATGATGAGCAGGGCGTCCGTGGCGGTGCTTTCCACCACCTCATCCGCCTTCCTTCGCTCGCCCTGAAACTCGTAGGTGAAATCGAGAGGGACGATATTCGTCTCCAGCCTCGACGGTTCGTCCGCCGCTTTCACCCGAGCGGTATGGAACATTTCCGCCAGGGTCCGGTTCGCCAGCATCCTCATGGGAGGATCGAACATCTGCTCACGGTATTTCTTCACCGCTTCCGACGGTTTCGCCAGAGCAGACGGTGCGGCTGCAATGCAGCTTGCCGTGAGTAAAAAGAAAAAGAGCATCCTCGCGGACGGTGTGCTCATCGATGTTCTCCCACAACGGTGACCATGCCCGGCATGGCCTTGCCGCTGAACTACTCCTGCGTCCGGATCATTTTCAATTGGCAGGTTCGGACGAACAATTGCGCCCGAACACTCCCATTTCCTGTCTCGCCGCAAGTTGAAGCAACCTGCCTCGCCCGCCAACTTCTGTCGCGGCAGGCGAGGCAGGAGCAGGTGGGCTACATCAAAACTCAATGCTCGCCTGGACGTACCATTGGCGGGGCCGCGCAAAAATCTTCTCCGCATAGCCCAGCGTGCCCAGCGAAGCGTTGCCCTGAATCAGATAACGTTCGTCGAACAGGTTGGAGACGCCGGCCTGCAGCTTCCAGCCATTATCATGCTCCAGCGAGAGCGAAGCATTGCCGACGAAATAGCCTTCCTGCTCGATGTCGGGCACGCTGCCGGTAATGAACACCACCGAAGAGGTGTAGGATCCATCGAAGCGGGGCGTCAGGGACATGTCGCCGCCCACGGGAAATTCGTAGGCGATGCCGAAGCTGCCCTGGAATGACGGGGTCAGCGGCAGTTCGTCGCCCGGGGCGACCGTCGCCGTGGCGCCCGGCACCGGAGTGATGGTGAGTATCTCATCGTCGAGAATGCTCATCGTCGCATCGAAGGTGAAGCCGCCGGCGCTGTAAGCTGCCTCCGCCTCGAAGCCGCGTATGCGCGCCTCGCCGGCATTGAACAGCAGCGGCACGACCCCCTGGCGGAACACCAGCTGGATGTCCTTGTACTCGGCCTGGAAAGCGGCAAGGTTCAGGCGAAAATCGCCGAAGTCCATTTTTGCCCCGACCTCATAGCTGTCGACCGTTTCCTCATCGAACGGCACCGGTACAAATCCCGGCGGCGGGGCATTATAGCGTGTGTTGAAACCGCCCGATTTGAAGCTGCGCGCATAGGACAGGTAGGTGCTGAGCCAGTCGGCAGCCTGGTATCGTATGCTGGCCGAGCCGGTAAGCGCCGAGAAGGATGCCTCGTTCGGCGTGGGATAGATGAACAGCGGTCCCCCATCGGGGATCGCCGCAGTCGGCAGTGGATCCGGATCCGGCAAGGTGGCCGGGAACAGGTTCAGCACCGTGCCCTGATAAGTCTTCTGGTCATCGGTGTAACGCAGGCCGCCGGTCAGTTCGAGACCCGGAGTCACTTCGACCGAAAGCTCACCGAAGACGGCGAAGGATTGGGTTTCGAGCTGCGAATATTGCAGGTCGCGTGTGCCCGGCCCGCCTGA
>DASWIR010000074.1:0-4861 GCA_036397575.1 Alteraurantiacibacter sp.
AAAATTGTCCGAGGTCACATTGTCGTGACGAACACCGAGCACCACTGAAACGCGGTCATAGAAACGGATCTGGTCCTGCAGGTAAATGCCCAGCTGTTTCTGCGCGACATCTTCGGCGGCATTTTCGGGCGGGGGCAGGCCGCCGCCATAGTCGGACAGCGCATCGTAATCGATGTCATAGATGTCGATATATTCGATGCCGAAGCCGCCGGTCTTGCGGACATGGTTCCAGCTGTAATCGACGCCGGCAAGCAGGACGTGCTCGACCCCTTCACCCGTATTGAAGTCGACCTGCAAATTATTGTCGGTCGAGAAGACGTCCATTTCGGCATAGGTGCCGTCCGAATAGAGTCCGATCGTGCGCTGCTCCGGATCGGGCAGCGGTAGCAAAGTAACCGGATCGAGCACTGGTTCCCCGGTCACCGGATCGAGCAGCACATAGGGATTGGTAGGGTTGGAATAGCTGTTCGCGTAATGCGTGAAATAGGTCAGGTCGCTGTCGATGTAGCGCGATTTCAGGTTGAGCTTCACATTCTCCGAGAAGCGATGAGTGACGATCCCGGTACCCTGCAATAGCCGCCCGTCATAACGGTCCCAGCCCGGCTTGCCGACGAACAGGTCGGACGGAAGCTGGCCGTTGGGGTTTGGCAGGATCGTGCCGACCAGCGGCAGGAACTGCGAGGTCGAGCCGCTATCGTCCTCCTGATAGAGGCCGAGCAATGTAATCTCGGTGTCCATCGTGGGAGCAAAGGTCAGCGAAGGCGCGATCATGATCCGGTCATCGGGCACGAAATCGGTCTGCGTGCCGGAATCGCGCACCCGCGCGACCAGGCGGCCAGCCAGCGTGCTGCCGATAGGCCCGGTGATGTCAGCCAAAGCCTCCTTTCGGTCGAACGAGCCATATCGGATCGCCACCTCGCCCGAGGTCATGAATTCCGGCTTCTTGGAGACCATATTGACGATGCCGCCGAGCGAGCCCGCACCGAACAGCACCGAGGATGGGCCTCGCAGCACTTCGATCTGCGAGAAATTATAGGGGTCCGAGCGGATGCTGGCGTAGTAGCTGAAAATGTCGCGCATCCCGTCGCGGAATTGCAGCGCGTTGACCCCTCGGATGAACCCGCCGTCCACGCGGCTGTCGGGACCGTAGGGGTTGGAATGGACGCCCGCGACATAGTTGAGCGTGTCGCTGATCGAGACCGCGCCCTGCGCCTCGAAAACCTCGGCGGTGATCACCGTGACCGGCTGCGGAACCTCGATAGCCGGCGTGTCCGTCTTGGTCGCTGCTGCGGCGGCGGGAAGCGTGCCGGTGACGACGATCTGGCTGCGTTCGACCGCTTCTGCATTCTCCTCCTCGGCCAGCGCCGGCGTGCTGCAAAGAACCGTGCAGACGAGCAAAAGCGGCTTGGAAAACTTCATCTTCAATCCCTCAAATATGTGCGTCCCAGGCAGTCTCGCCCGCAGAATTCGCCCCGCCCCTAATGCGAGTCATTTTCAATAGCAACAGTCAATGATGCAGACCTCCGGATGCAGGCCGATACAGTCCAGGGTCGGGACCCTTCCAACGCCGCCATGGCCACGCTAGCTTGGGGGCTGAACGAATTCATGAAAGGACGCCGCCATGGCCCGCATTCTCGTGCTCTATTACTCCTCCTACGGCCACGTTGCGCAAATGGCCGAGGCGGTGGCGGAAGGCGTGCGCGAGGCCGGGCATCAAGCGATGATCAAGCGCGTCCCCGAAACCGCACCTCCCGAAGTGATCGAGAATTTCGGTTTTTCGGCCAATGAAAACCATGCCGTGGTGACAGGCCCCGACGAGCTTCCCGAATATGATGGCATCGTGGTCGGCGCGCCCACGCGGTTCGGGCGTATGCCGGGCCAGATGGCGTCCTTCTGGGACACGGCCGGCGGGCTGTGGGCAAGCGGCGCTCTGATCGGCAAGGTCGGCGCGGCCTTCACCTCCACCGCCGCGCAGCATGGCGGGCAGGAAACGACCCTGTTTTCGATCATCACCAATCTGCTGCACATGGGCTGCACGATAGTCGGACTCGACTACGGCTATGGCGCGCAGAACGGGGTTGCCGAGGTCAAAGGCGGTTCACCCTATGGTGCGACGACCATCGCCGACAATGACGGATCGCGTCAGCCCAGCGCCGACGATCTGGGCGGCGCCAGATATCTCGGCCGCCGTGTGGCGGAAACGGCGGCGAAGCTTTCGGCCTAGGGCCGGTCCAGGCCAATGCACGAGACCGGCTCCACCATCAACGCTTTCGAAATCGCCGCCATGCTGGTGGTGACCTCGGCCTTGCTCGGATGGTTCAACCATCATTTCATCAAGCTGCCCCATGTTATCGGCCTGACGGTGATGGGTGCCGCCGCTGCGCTCATCCTGCTGGTCGCCAATGCCTTTATTCCGGGTGTCACGCTGGACGACTGGGTCGCCGGCCTGCTCGAGCAGATGGATTTCACCGACACGCTCTTGCAGGGGATGCTGAGCTTCCTGCTCTTCGCGGGCGCGCTCCATGTCGATCTCGACCGGCTGAAGGCCGACTGGGTGCCGGTGCTGCTGCTTTCGACGCTGGGCGTGATCATCTCAACCGTGGCGGTGGGCCTCGCCATGTGGGGTGTCGGGCTGCTGCTGGCTCTCCCCATCCAGCCGATCTGGTATTTCGTTTTCGGCGCGCTGATCAGCCCGACCGATCCGGTCTCCGTGCTCGGCGTACTCAAGGACGAGCATGTCCCTGAAAGCCTGCAGGCAAGCGTGGCGGGCGAAAGCCTGTTCAACGACGGCGTCGGCATCGTCGTCTTCACTATCCTGCTGGGCGCGGCACTGACGGGACAGAACTTCTCCTTTGCCGAAGGGGCGCGGCTTTTTGCCATCGAGGCGGGCGGCGGCGTGCTGGTGGGATTCCTGTTCGGCTGGATCGGCTACCGTGCGATGCGCAGCATCGACGACTATCCGCTGGAAGTGCTGATCACCCTTGCCATCGTGATGGGCGGATATGCGCTTTGTACCGAACTGCATATTTCCGGCCCATTGGCGATGGCGGTGGCAGGGCTTCTCATCGGCAATCACGGTATCACCTACGCAATGAGCGACGTCACGCGCGACTACGTCGTCAAGTTCTGGGAGCTGGTGGACGAGCTGCTGAACTCGGTCCTGTTCCTTCTGATCGGCCTCGAAATGATCGCGCTTGTGCCGGGGATCCCGCATATGCTGCTGGCCCTGGCCGCGATCCCGATCACCCTGGCGGCGCGTGCAGTGGCCGTCTCGGCCTCAACCAAAATAGTGCCCGCGGCCAAACCGAAATCGCCGGGAGCTTTCGGCGTGCTGTGGTGGGGCGGCCTGCGCGGCGGAATCTCGATCGCGCTGGTCCTGTCGCTGCCGGCAGGCCCGACACGCGAACTGCTTCTCGCCGCAACCTTTGCCGCGGTACTGTTCAGCGTGCTGGTACAGCGCGCCACGCTGGGCAGGATGATCGAGCGCGGACCGGTTCCGCAGGGCGAAGGCAATCCGCCGCCGACGATCGACTAGGTCAGAGCACGGCAATCCGATCGGCGGCAGAATGAGCGAGCCATTGCGATCCGGCATGGCGACCGCTATATGATGCGTGATGCTTGATGCTCATTGAGGGTTCTGGACGTGCGCACGACACTGGCGATTGACGATGATGTACTGATCGCCGCCAAGGCGATCGCTCAGCAGCAGCACACGAGTGTGGGCAAAGTTGTCTCTGACCTCGCTCGCCGCGCACTGCGCCGTCCCCGCGCGCCCGCGTCGCGCAATGGCGTCCCGCTTCTGCCGGTAAGCGATCCGCAGGCTGTCGTCACGCTGGAAACGGTCAACGCCCTGCGCGACGAGTTGCCGTGACCTTCCTGCTGGACGTAAACGTCCTCATCGCGCTCATCGACCCGGCCCATGTCGGCCATGAGGCCGCTCACCAGTGGTTCGACGCTGAAGGCAAGACCGCTTGGGCGACGTGCCCGATGACCGAGAACGGCGTGATCCGTATCGTCGGCAATCCCAAATATCCGAACACGCCCGGATCAACGGCAATCGTCGCCGAAATCGTCACTCAGCTTCGCGCACTTCCCGGCCACTTCTTCTGGCCCGACGACATTAGCCTGGTCGATACCGATCATGTCGATGCCAGTGAGGTTCTGATCTCCGCACAAGTCACTGACACCTATCTGCTGGCCTTGGCGGTCACGCATAGCGGCAAGCTGGCGACGTTCGACAGACGTTTGTCGGCCAAGGCGGTGAAAGGCGGCAAGGCGGCGCTCCACCTCATCGGCGAGTAAGTCCGAAACCGATGTTAGGTCCCAGCCGGCGCTGGGACTCTCGTTGAACGCGCGGAGCACTTCAATGCCGACCGGAAAGGCCCCAAGGCTTCAAAGCGCCGCAACCCAATCGGCAGCATCGCCTATGGCGGCCCAGACGCCGGCAAGGTCGTCTTCCGAAATGCAATAGGGCGGCATGACATAGACCGTATTGCCAAGAGGGCGCAGCAGCACGCCCGCCTCGCGAAAGCGTGCAAGCAGGCGCGGTCCGAGGTCCGACAAATATTCGCCTTCGGCATTCCCCAGTTCGAGAACCGCAATCGTGCCGCACCGCCGTGCTCCGCTTACGGCAGGATGGCGGCCCAGCGCAGCGAGATGCTGCGCTTGCCGTCCAGCCAGCTCCCCCACCCGCTCCAGCACCGGCTCTTCGCGCCAGATCGCGAGGTTGGCCGCCGCCGCCGCACAGGCGACCGGGTTCGCCGTGTAACTCGACGAATGGTAAAATGTATGGGTCCGATCATGCGAGAAGTGTGAGTTCCACACGGCTTCGCTCGCCAGGGTCACCGCCAGCGGCACCGCG
>DASWIR010000075.1:0-5918 GCA_036397575.1 Alteraurantiacibacter sp.
GTCGGGGAGGTAATATTCGCCCTGGGCATTGTCGTTGCCGACCCTGTCCAGCAGCGCGAACAGGTCCGCCGCGCGCGCCGCCAGCAGGCCCGAATTGCACAGGGTGCAGGCGCGCTCATCTTCGCTGGCGTCCTTGTTCTCGACCATTTTCGCGATCAGCCCCTCGCGAGCGATCACCCGTCCATATTGCAGCGGATTTTCCGGTTCGAAACCGAGCACGACCGCTGCCGGTTCGTCGGCCTCGCTCAGGCGCGAGAGCATGGCCTGCATGGTCGCGGCGCGCACGAAAGGCACATCGGCATAGAGGACCAGCACATCGCCGTCGAAACCGGCAAGCGCATCCTTCGCCTGCTGCACTGCATGGCCGGTGCCGAGCTGCGGCTCCTGCACCACCAGTTCGGCGCGCTCGCCCAGCTGCATCTCCAGCTGCTCGCGCCCGTCGCCGACCACCACCACGGTGCGCTGCGGCGCCAGCTCCGCCAGCGACGCCAGCAGGTGCTCGATCATCGGCCGCCCTGCTATCGGATGCAGCACTTTATGCGTCGCGCTCTTCATGCGCGTGCCCTTGCCCGCGGCAAGGAGGATAGCGGCTATAGGTCGGCTCATGGCTCGCGCCATGCCATCAAATCCTTGCGCATTCCACAGCCTATCGGCACTGCGCATCGCAATGAGCGACTTTCCATTTGCGACGATCGGCTTCGACCTCGACGGAACTCTGGTCGACAGCAACCGCGACCTGTGCCCCGCAATCAATCACGCGCTCGGCCTGATCGGCCGCGAGGCGGTATCCGCAGAGGCGACGCGCAAGCTGATCGGCGGCGGGGCGAAGCTGATGCTTGCCCGGGCGCTGGAGCTGACCGGCGGCGCGCTGCCCGAAGATGAGCTCGACGCCCTGCACGGCGAACTGCTCGCCCATTACGAGACGCATATCGCCGACCATACCGTGCCCTATCCCGGCTGCCTGGAAGCGCTCGATGCGCTCGCGGCGCGCGGTTGCAGCCTCGCCGTGGTCACCAACAAGATCGAACGCTTCGCCCGCAAGCTTCTGGAAGAACTGGACATGGCGAACCGCTTCACTGCGATCCTCGGCGGCGACACGCTGGGCCCGGGCCGGGGCAAGCCCGCACCTGACATGATCGAGGAAGCCGTCCGCCAATGCGGCGCGGGCGCCTTCGCAATGGTCGGGGATTCCAGCTACGACGTGCGAGCCGCGCAGGCGGCAGGCGCGCCCTGCGTGGTGCTAAGCTACGGCTATCACGATGCTCCGCCCCGCACGCTCGGCGCCGAGGCGGTGATCGACCACTATGACGAACTGATTCCCGTGCTCGAAGAACTGGGCCGACGCTGACGCTACGGCATCGCCGCGCCCGCTCGGCGCGGTTGAATCGCCCCGGCGAAAGTGCCATCCCGCCCATCTGAGAGCGGGAAAAAGCCCCGCGCCAAGCCAGCGGAGAAAAGCCATGTCCATTTCATTCGAAGGCCGCGTCGCGATCGTCACCGGCGCAGGAGGCGGCCTGGGCAGGGCGTATGCTCTGGAACTCGCGAGACGCGGTGCGAAGGTGGTCGTCAACGATCTCGGCGGCGCGCGTGACGGCACCGGCCATTCCGATGCCGCGCTGAAGGTGGTCGAGGAGATCGAGGCGGCGGGCGGCGAGGCGATGTCGAACGGCGCATCGGTCACCGAATTCGAGCAGATGCAGGAAATGGCCGCCAAGGCGAAAGAGAAGTGGGGCGGCATCCACATCCTGATCAACAATGCCGGCATCCTGCGCGACAAGAGCTTCGCCAAGATGGACATTGAGGATTTCGACTTCGTAGTGAGGGTCCACCTCACCGGCTCGGCCTATGCCACCAAGGCGGTGTGGGACACGATGCGCGAGCAGGAATATGGCCGCGTCCTGATGACCGCCAGTTCCACCGGCCTGTTCGGCAATTTCGGCCAGGCCAATTACGGCGCGGCCAAGCTCGGCCTTGCCGGCCTCACCAAGACGCTGGCGCTGGAGGGCGCGAAATCCAATGTGAAGGTCAATACGATCGTGCCGGTTGCCGCGACCCGCATGACCGAGGATATTCTGCCCGAGCAGGCATTCGCCATGTTCGCGCCTGAAAATGTCGCCCCCGCGGCGCTGTTTCTGGTGAGCGAAGATGCACCCACCAATGCGATGGTCGGCGCGGGAGCGGGCGGCTTCCATTCCGCCTGGGTGACGATGAATCCACCGCTCTGGCTGCCTGAGGGTGAGCGCACGGTGGAAAGCATCGCAGAGCATTGGGAACGGATTTCGGCGCGCGAAAACACCTTCGTCCCCGGCTCGGGGCACGAGCAAAGCGCGGCGATCATGAAAGCGATGCAGGAGGCGATGGCGAAGGGCTGAGGAGGGGTTTCGCCTTTCGTTGACTCCGCTTCGGCCACTCCATAGCCTCGCTGCCGACGGGGGGATTATCGATGTACAGCGAAGGCGATCTCGAATCCGCAGTCGCGGCGGGTGCAATTACCGCGGAGGCGGCGGACGCCTTGCGCGCCCATGTGGCGGCCGAGCGCTCCTCTCCGGCCGTGGATGAGGAGAATTTCCGTCTCATCACCAGCTTCAACGACATTTTCGTCACCATCGCGATCGTCATGCTGATGGTGGCATTGGGCGGCATCGGCGGAGCGATGCACGCCTTCGTCGCCGCGGCGCTGATTGCCGGCGCATCCTGGGGCCTGGCGGAATTCTTTACTAGGAAGCGGCGCATGGCGCTGCCTTCGATCGTGCTGCTGCTGACTTTCGTCGGAGGTGTGATCGCCGGTCCATTTTTGTTGCTGGGCGATGCGGACCTGGAGGATCGGCTTAGGGCGGTGCTCGAACCACTCATTTTTGTGGCAGGAGCTGGCTCAGCGTGGCTCCACTGGCACCGTTTCAAGGTCCCCATAACCGTTGCCGCCGGCACAGCCTGTTTGGCCGCCTTAGTCTTTGCCTTGATCGCGGCGGCGATAGCCCTGGACAACGGCGTCCTCTTCAACTCGATCTTCCTGCCCCTGACATTCGCCTCCGGTCTTGTGGTATTCGCTTTCGCCATGTGGTGGGACATGAGCGACCGGGAGCGCGAAACACGGCGCAGCGACGTGGCCTTCTGGCTGCATTTGCTGGCAGCGCCGATGATCGCACATCCCATATTCTATTCGATCGGCGTCACGTCGGGCCAGAACATCGGTGTTGGTTCAGTCGCCGCCGTGCTGGCGGTCTATATCGCCATGGGACTGGTGGCCCTCGCAGTGGATCGGCGGGCGTTGCTCGTCTCTGCGCTGGCCTATGTGCTGTTCGCAGTCACCTGGCTGTTCGACCGTTTCGGCGCGGTGGAGCTGAACGTAGCGCTGACCGCGCTGGTGATTGGATCGGCCCTGCTGTGCCTTTCGGCGTTCTGGACACCGATCCGCGCGAAAGTGGTTGCCCGTCTGCCAACGGAAGTGCGCGAGAAACTGCCTGTGCTGGGCGTGCTCCCAGCCTAAGTCGCTATCCCCCCGACCGCCTTCAGCAACCGCCGCTCAACCGGTGCCAACACGCCCGCCAGTTCGTGCCCGCGCTTGAGCACCTGCCCTTGCTCGCCAAACAATGCCCACATGCCTTGCCGCTGATGCAGCGCCGGGCGTTTCTCCAGCCGCATCTGCGGCACGTCCGCCGTGCGGCGGAAGGCGGCAAAAACTGCACAATCCCGGTCGAAGTCCATCGCATAGTCGCGCCATTCGCCGGCGGCGACCATGCGGCCGTAAAGATCCAGGATGCGCTGCAATTCGGCGCGTTCGAACCCGACCTGGCCCGCCGGCCTGCCCGGGAATGCAACAATGTTGGCAGCAGCAGCGCCGGGGCGCATCAACTATCGGTCCCGCTCTTGCGCGCAGGTTCGCCCTGCGCGGCCTTCAGCGCCTCGAGTTCGGCGCGCAGCCCGTTGAGCTGCGCCTGAAGCTCCTCGATCTTGCTGGTGGCCGAAGGCGCACCCGCAGGCTCGCACGGCTCGTCGCACGGTGTGCCATAGGGCATGAATTCGCGCATCCATTCCTCGGCGGGCATCAGGGTGGAGCGAGCCTTGAGACCGATCATCGTCGCTCCTTCGGGCACGTCGTCGGTGACTACGGCATTGGCGCCCACGCGCCCACGCTCGCCCACGGTGATCGGGCCGATGATCTGCGCGCCCGATCCGATGATGACGTTGTCTTTCAGCGTCGGGTGCCGTTTGCCGCCAACGCCGTTGGTCGGATTGGTGCCTCCCAATGTAACGCATTGGTAGATCGTCACATTGTCGCCGATCTCGGCGGTCTCGCCGATCACGGTAAAGCCATGGTCGATGAAGAAGTTCTTGCCGATCTTGGCACCGGGATGAATGTCGATCGCGGTCAGCCAGCGCGAAAAATGGTTTACCAGCCGGGCGAGGAAATAGAGCCTCCCGATAAACAGCCAATGCGCCAGCCGGTGGAAGCCGAGCGCCCACACACCCGGATAGAGCAGGATTTCCCAGCGCGAGCGCGGCGCCGGGTCGCGCGCGTGGATCGAGTCCAGGTAAGAGGTCAGGCCGGACAACATAATTCGGTGATTCTCCCCGAAAAAGCTTGTCAAAGCAAGCGAGGCTCGACTGGACCCTCGACCGCTTCCAGCGCATCGCGCCAGATAGAGATGCGTGCTGGCGTCTTTCTTTCAAGACTGAGCCGGTCGATTTCTGCAACCAGCCGCTCGATCGCCGCCCAGGTTCGGGTGATACGCGGAACCAGGTAGGTTTCCGCGCCCTCCCCAAAAGCCACACCATGTTCTTCGGCCAGTGACTGGATAAGGTTACATGCAGTTTCGTCGTCGGGCGGACCGATTTCGAGATGAAGCGCCGCGCCGAGCCGGGATTTGAGATCCGGCAGGGCGATTTCCCACCCTTCGCGATTGCTGACGATGAGGAGCGGCGTGCCGCTTTCCTGCGCCCGGTTCCAGCGGTGAAACAGTTCCGCCTCGTCCATCTGCTCGGCATTGTCGATCGCCTCGCCCCCGCTCGCTCCATGGCCGCTCGCCACAAACCAGCGCGCGAAGAGCGACTTTCCGGAACGCGGCGGGCCGACCAGCACTGCGGTGCGGTAGGGCCAGTTTTCGGGTGCGGCGAGCGCTTCTGCAACATGCGCATTGGCCGGGCCGATCACGATCCGGCGCGGCCCGCCCCTGGAGTCCTTCGCCAGCGGTAGGGCAATCTGCGAGCCCGGATGCGGCATGGGACGTTACCTGCTGATGGCGAGGGCATTGGTGCCCTCGGTCACCTGGTAGCCGCGCGCCCGGAGCGCCGCCGCAAGCACCGGCAACTCGCCCGCATAGGAGATGCGCATCACCGAAACGCCGCCGACCGCCGTGCTGCTGATCACCGCGCCGCGCACGCCCGGCATGCTGCGAAGGGCCGCGAGCCCGGAATCGAGAGCAGCACCGTCCGGAGTCGCGAACTGCACGGTAAAGCTGTTGACGACTTGGGCCTGCGATGTGGCAGCCTCCCCGTTTTCGGGAACGAGCGGGATTTCGCCGAGGGCCTCGGCCTCGGTCGCACGGCGAGCCCTTTCCAACACGGCGCGGATAGCCGGATTGATCTCGACCCGCTCGCTCCGCAATGTCGGGTCAGGCCGCAGCTGCCCGTCGGCCAGCGCGCGGGTGAAGATTGCGTCGAAACGCAGCAGCGCCTGGCGAAGCATCTCCGGAACCTGTTCCTCGCTTTCGGCGGTCAGGCGGAATTCGTCGAGATAGCGATTGTCGGGGCCGTAGCGGGCGATGAAATGCCCTTCCACCGGGCCGCCGGGCCATTGCCGTTCCAGCTTTGCAATCGGGATGATCACGTCCGCGGCGCTGAAATAGTCGAGCACGCCGCGCCACCAGCCGCGGCTGCGCCTGCCGAGCTGCCCATAATTGACGAGCAATGATTCGCCC
>DASWIR010000076.1:0-4136 GCA_036397575.1 Alteraurantiacibacter sp.
CCACCGGGTAGATTTGCGCCTCGAGTTCGAAGCCCTTCATCTCGCCAGTACCGACATTCGCCGGACGCAAGCAAGGGAATGGCAGCGAGGATTCGGGGCAGACAAGCTGTGTACCCTGAATATCGTTGTATTTGTTGAAGAATGCCGCACCGTTCAACCGCACCCGACGATCAAGGAAGTCGGACTTGAAGCCGGCTTCGTAAGTCGTGAGGGTTTCAGGAGCGAACGGCAGCGCCTGGTCGGGAACGAACGGACGGGGGTTCACGCCGCCGCCCTTGAACCCGGTCGCGACCGAGGCATAGACCAGCAGTGCGTCGCTGATGCGGTAATCGGCCACGACACGCCAGTCGATCCGGGTATCGGCGAAATTGCCTTCTTCGCCAAGGAAGCCCACCAAGGCGCAGTTCGACGTGTTCCAGAAACCAGCTATCCCAGGACCCGCAAAGCAGGTCGCGGCGTCAGGCGGGGTGTAGTCCGGGTTACGACGGAAATAGACGTAATCCTTTTTCTCATCCGAATAACGAATCCCGCCGGTGAGGCTGAAAGAGTCAGTCGGCCGCAGCGTGACATTGGCGAACACCGCTTTCGATTCCGATGGCGTTTCGTCGGGGCCATGGATGAAGTCGATCGGTGTCGGAGCCGCCACATAATTCAAATCGACGCGCGCTTCATATTCGCCGTACTGGTCGAAATAGAAGCCTCCGACGGTCCCCTCGATCAGC
Organism: Alteraurantiacibacter sp.; assembly: GCA_036397575.1. Classification (GTDB taxonomy): domain Bacteria; phylum Pseudomonadota; class Alphaproteobacteria; order Sphingomonadales; family Sphingomonadaceae; genus DASWIR01. Next base: position 723 of record DASWIR010000076.1, read on the forward strand.
CCATCGGCCAATTCGAAATTGAGCCGCAGCTCCTGGCTCCAGGCCCAGTGCCGGTTGATGTTGTTGAGCTGTGCCTCCCCAACAGGTGTCAGATCCTGATCTTCGGCCCAGGTGGATTCATATTTGCGGTAGCTTGAAATCCAGACCAGCTGAGCCGCATCGCTGATGTCATATGTGACCGTGCCGTGGACGCCCCAGCCTTCGAACGTATTCTTCGGGATCGCAAAATACGGCTTGAAGGGCGCGGTTGGGGTCGGTTCCATCGCATCGAAGTAATTCGCATAGCTGATATAGCGTGGATCATAGCCGGAAGGCGGAGTGTCGCAGCTGTATGGCCCAGCCGGCACAAACTGGCAGCCGATAGTAACCGGCATGCCATCGGTACCTCGGAGCCACGGCGTCCCGCTTCCGGCGGTGTCGAGCGCTGGGTTCTGCGAAGTCGGATCGAACGGAATACCCGGCGCGCCCGCTGCAATAAGGACGGCCGCACCCGGATCGCCATCCTGATTTGTGACGTCGGCGGTGATATATACGTTGAGCCGGTCGGTCGGCTGCCAGTCGAGCGCGATGCGCCCGGCCGCCAGTTGCCGGCCGCCCATTTCGCCTGATTCGGGGAAACGTCCCATGGATTGATTTGACGGAACGTTCGAACCGGCGTGGGTCAGGCCATAATCGATCAATTTGACATAGCCGTCGGTGTTGCGCGCCATGCCCGAGACGCGAACGGCGAGATTGTCGGAAATCGCGAAATCGCCAAAGCCGCGCAGCTTGATATCGTTATACGAGCCATACGAAACTTCGAGCGAACCGCTGCCGTCGCCGGTCGGCTTCTTGCCGAACAGTCTGATCGAGCCGCCGATCGAGTTCTTGCCCGCCAGCGTGCCCTGCGGACCGCGCAGCACTTCGAGGCGTTCGAGGTCCATCAGTTCGATCAGCGAGCTTTGCAGTGTCGGGATATAGACGTCGTCGACATAGACGCCCACGCCCGGGTCGCGCGCATAAATAAAGTCGGTCTGGCCGACGCCGCGAATATAGGCGATCAGGCCGGCACCACCGCCCTGGCCCTGCGGCTTCAAGGTCACGTTCGGAGCCTGAGCGGCAATCTGTGAAACGTCGGTCTGGCCGCGCGCTTCGAGCATTTCCGCATTGACCGCGGTGATCGCGATCGGAGTGTCCTGCAGCCGGGCCTCGCGGAATTCGGCGGTCACGATGATGTCGGTACTCCGCGCGCCGCCCGTATCCTCCGCTTCATCCTGCGCATAGGCTGGCGCGCTCATGCCCGCCACGATGGCAAGCGACGACACGACTCCCAAGGTCTTGAATTTCATCAGGCATCCTCCCAATCGCCGAGGTTATTCCCGGCGCAATTAAATACACTTCCCGCCACATGACCCGGTCCTCTGTTAAGGACCCGGCGGATCGCTTTTTCTGGAAGAGCTTTTGCCGCGCGCCGCTTTTGCAGCCCGCGCATCATCCTCTCCGCTGAAATGGATTAGCCGGAACTGCGGCTTGGTTAAAGGCAATCGGCGAAATGCGCTGCCGAATTGGGGCGCCGTTGTCGCAATATAGCAACACTCGTTACTAAGGTTACGACATTTATGGTCCATATGGCGCTTGCGCGGCTCACCCATGCCCGGCATCACGCCCGGCCAGGCGGAGAGGGAGAGACGGGCGATGGAGCGAGCGGGCGAGCCGGCCGTGCCGGGCGTATCCGTGCCGGGCAGAACGGCGCACGACAATGTCTATGAGCTGCGCGTGCTGCTGCTGCTCGGTCTGGCATTCGGCTTCGCCTATTTCGACCGCATGGCGCTCACCTTCCTCGCGCCGTTCGTGCGGGCGGATCTCGATCTCAGTAACGAGGAGATCGGCTGGCTCGGCTCGGGCCTCTCGGCGACCTGGGCGCTCGGCGCCTATTTCATCGGCCGCTGGTCGGATTCGATCGGCGCGCGCAAGCCTTTCCTGCTCGCAGCGCTGGTGATCTTTTCCTTCTGCTCGGTCCTGTCGGGCATGGCGTGGAGCTTCGGCACGCTGCTCGCCACGCGTATCGTGATGGGCGCGGCCGAAGGGCCGTTCCTGCCGATCTGCCTGGCGATCCTGATCGCCGCCTCGGCCGAAAGCCGCAAGGGGCTCAATGCCGGGATCATGCAGAACGCGTTCGGCTCGATCATCGGCACCGCACTGGCGCCCTTTGTGCTGATACGGATCGCCGAGGCGACCGACTGGCGAATGGCGTTCTATATCGCCGGCATTCCGGGGCTGATCCTCGCCGTGCTGATCTGGCGCTACATTCGCGAGCCCGAGCGCGTAAGCGAACCGAAGCCCCCTGCCGCTTCGCTCGCGCCATGGTCGCTCCTGCGCGAACGCAACATCTGGCTATGCTCGCTGATCAGCTGCTTTGCGGTCGGCTCGGTGATCATCGGCTCGATTTTCATGCCGCTCTATCTCGACGGGCCGCGCGGCTACGACCCGCTCACCTGGGCCAATGTGATGACCGTGGTCGGCTTCTGCCCGGCGGTCGGCGGCGTCCTGGTCACCTGGCTGTCCGACCGGATCGGACGCAAGCCGCCGCTGATCGTCTTCGCCTTCCTGATGGCGCTGGCACCCGCGGCCCTGCTGTGGTTCGATGGGCCGGTGGAGGCTCTGACTGCGCTGATGTTCGTCAGCTGGATGGGGCTCGGCACGTTCCCGCTCTTCATGGGAATAATCCCGGCCGAGACGCTGGGACGGCTGCGCGCAGCCACTGCGATGGGGCTTGTCGTGGCGATCGGCGAGCTCACCGGCGGAGTGTTCGGCCCGCCCATCGCCGGGCGGCTGGCCGACAATTTCAGCCTGGCCGTGCCGCTCTATATCCAGATGGGTCTGGCGATAGCGGCGGGGATCACGGCCTTCGCGGTGGTTGAAACGCATCCGCGAATCCTCGAAAGGCGCGGCAGGAAAGCGGAGCTGGCTGTCTGATGCCCGAAAAACGGAATGTCATCCTGGTCGGGGCTGGGCCCGTCGGTTTCCTGACCGCACTGGGCCTCGCCCGGCAGGGGGTCGAGGTCACCATCCTCGATTGCGAGGAGCAGGTGGTGCGAAGCCCGCGCGCCGCGGTCTATTATCATACGACGCTCTCGGTGTTGAAGAAGCTCGACATGATCGAGGATGCAGAAGCGATCGGTTTCCCCTCATCGACCTTTAAGATGCACTGGCCGGAGACCGGCGAAGCGGTCGAATCCGACATGAAGGACGCGCTCGATCCGGGCCAGGAATTCGACCACAATCTCCATTTCGGGCAGCATATTCTCGCCGAACTGGTGATGAAGCACCTGGCGCAGCTGCCCAATGCCGAAGTGCTGTGGAGCCACCGGGTCACCGCGCTTGTCCAGGACGATGACGGCGTGACGCTGACGGTCGAAACACCCGATGGCGAGC
>DASWIR010000077.1:0-24772 GCA_036397575.1 Alteraurantiacibacter sp.
CGGTAAATCTCCCTCCGCTGGATAAGCAGCCTGCGCTGCCAAGGACGGCGCGAAGGCCAAGGCTGCGGCGGCGGGTAAGGCCCACCACCGCATGCCTACGACCCGGACGCGAGATAGTGTAGAAAGAGAAACGCTCATGCCGGATCAGAAGTCGTACCGCAGGGTGAGGCCGACCTCGCGCGGACGGCCGCGGACTTCCGACAGCGCGCTGCGCGGCGGGGCGGACAGAGTCGAGGGGGGCCCGGCATCCCAGAAGCCGCCGCCGAACCGCTGGGCGTAAGTCGCGTAGACCTTGTCGAGCACGTTGTTGGCGAAAGCCGTCAAGGTGACCGGCAGGTCCCCGAACTTCACCTGGATCCGTGCATTGACCAGGCCATAAGACGGTATCGTATACGCCGAGTCCGTACCCTCCGTCGGATGCGTCGCCTGCTTGCCGACATGGGCGTAGTTCGCGTTCAGCGTGACTTCGCCGAACGCAGGGAACAGCGACCAGCTCGCGCCCACGTTGAACGTCGGCGAGGGGACGTCGGGGAACAGGTTGACGGTGCCGGCCGGCGCGTTCTTCAGCGTGGGATCGGTCACCGCGAAGGCGCCGTCGATGACGAAGTTGCGGGTAATCGCAAGCTGCCCGTCGACCTCGATGCCCTCGAGCCGCACGTCGCCCTGGTTACTGACCTGGATCAGGAAGCCGACCGGGCACTGCGCGCTTCCGGGCAGGATATCGGGAAGCCGCGGCGGGCCGCAGGTCACCTGCGATGCAGCCTGGCGATTCGTATAATCCATGATGAACGCCGTCGGGTTGAGGCGCAGGCGGCCGTCGAAAAGCTCCATCCTGAGGCCGGCTTCGTAGTTGATCACCTTTTCGTTGGGGATCGGGTTGATAAGGGCGCTCTGGGCGGGGCCGGTCGCCTGGTTGGCCGCAGTCCAGCTGACGATCGTGTGGGCGAACGAGCCCGCCTTGTAGGCCTTCGAGATCGTGGCGTAGGCCATCACGTCATCGGTGACGTGGTAATCGATGGTCCCGCGGTAATCGAGCGCGCGGAAGCTCGCGTCGGCCTGCACGGTGGTCGAGGCGGTGCCGGGCGCCGGGACGAAATCGGTCGCCGGGAAACGGGTCTGGGTATAGTCCTTCTTGTCCCACGCATGGCGCAGGCCGCCGGTCAGGTTGAGCCGGTCGGTGACATGCCAGGTGGCGCTCGCGAACAGGCCGTACGAGTCCGAAATCTGCTTGGTAAAGGTGTCGGCCACCCGGAACAGGCCGGCGTCGGCATCGCCTCGCGCGAATGCCGGCGAATTGATGTCGAAGCCCGGGGCGTTCTGCTGCGGCGGTGACGGGAATACGCTCGTGCCGCGACGTGTGACGTTGTGGTTCGGGGCCGAGGAGTTCTCGCGGAAGTAGCTGCCGCCCGTGACGAGATCGATCGCCCCGCCGAACAGCGCGGCGTTAAGCTGGAGTTCCTGATAGAAAACCTTCGAATCGACATTTTCGGTACGCGATTCGGTGCCGAGCACCTGGAAGTCGGTGGTGCCGCGGTGCTCGAGTTCCGAATAGCCGGTGATCGATGTGAGGCTGACGTCGTCGGTCAGGTCGTAAGTGAGGTTGAAGTCGGCCTGCCAGAACTCGTCGTTGCTGAACTGGTTGCAGGCCGGATCGTAGTCCGGATCGAAATCGTCCATGAGACACAGGTCGGACGCGCGGAAGGGATCGCCGGTTACGATGCGCGGATCGTTGTAAGCGGCGAGCGGCGCCTGCCCGGCGAGCTTGAACGCATCGTTGATCCAGTCGGCGTAGTTGCCCTGGATCACGCCCTCGATACCCGGCCGCATGTCGAACTCGGTCATCACGTAGGGCGTGCCGTTCGATTCGGAATCGCTGTAGAGGAAGCCAAACGTGGCGCGCAGGCGCGACGACGGCTCGAACCGGGCCTGGAAACGCGCGATGATGTCGCGTTCGGCGCCGAGCTTTTCGGTGCCGCGCGAGACGAAGCCGTCCTGATCGAGGTAGGCTCCCTGCGCGCGGATCGAAACACCCTCGCCGACCGGAATGTTGACCATCCCGACCAGATCGGTTCGGTCCATGTTGCCGATGGTGCCCCGGACATAGCCTTCGAACTGGTCGGACGGCTGCTTGCTGAAGATGCGGATCGCACCGCCGGTGGAGTTGCGGCCGAACAAAGTGCCCTGCGGCCCGCGCAGCACCTCGACCCGGTCGATGTCGAGTACGCGCAGTACCGCGCCGCTGGTGCGCGGCATGAAGATGCCGTCCACGTAGAGGCCCACGCCGCGCTCGCCCGTGGCGCCGCCACCGCCGCCGATGCCGCGAATGACGAAATAGGCCGAATTATTGCCGCCTCCGCGCGACGGCGTGATGCTGAGGTTGGGCGTGAATTTCGAGAGATCCTCCAGATCCTCGATCCCCTTGGCCGCCGCGGCTTCCTCCGTAATGGCGACGACCGAAAGCGGCGTGTCCTGCAGGTTGGTCGCGCGTCGTTCGGACGTGACAATGATCTCTGTAGCGTAGCTGGAACGGCTTTCGTCCGCTCCGTCATTGCCATCTTGCGCCAAAGCCGGCGTGGCGATCGAGCACGCCGCAATGCCGGCAAGAAGCACGCCCCGCCGTGAACTCTTAACACGATCCGGACGCGATAGCCCCGTCATTTTCCTCATTATGCCTCTCCCCAGTTTTATTCTTGTTGGAGCAATTAAGGTGTCAGCAAGAGGGGGCTGTCAAGCAAACTTCCGTATTTTAGAGAAAGAATTCCATATTCCGGAAATGGTGTACAGCAATCTCTGCAAGCGGGGTGGAAAGTGACTGTCGCTCGGCACTGAGTCCTGCTCCCCGCTCAGTTCCTCGACAACATGGCCCCCGGTGAAGGCGAGACCGCCGCCTGCTGGCTGAGATCTTCGGCTGCGGCCCGAAGGGCGGCCGCAACCTCTTGTTCCATGGTCAGCGAGAATCGCGAGGACAGTGTGATCACGCCCAGGCAGCCGAGAATCTCGTTCTCACCATTGAAGACCGGCGCGGCAACGCCCGCCGCGTCGAATTTGGGCTCGCGATAGCTCGCGAAACCATGCTGCCGGACATGCTCGAACTCGACCTCAAGCTCATCGCGCGTGGGCCGCGGCATGCCGGTCAGCGGCCCGGCGTGCTCGGTTCGAAGCACCATCTCGATCTCGCTCTTCGGCAGGAACGCCAGCACGGCGGGTCCCATTGAACCCCATGGCAGCGCAATCTCCTGGCCCTTCTCGACGTTGAACCGCAGCGGGTGCGGCGTGATCACCACTTCGGCGACCACCGCTCGCCGCGAGACGGGGCTATAGACGCACAGCAGGGCGGTTTCATGGAAGCGATCGACCAAATCCTGCAGCAACGGCAACGCGCTGCGCGCGAGATCGAATCGCGAAACGATCTGCGATGCGATGCGATGCAATTCACGCCCCCTGCGGTAGCTCAGGCCGGAGCCGCGTTCGACGAATCCAGCCCGCTCGAGCGTCTTCAACAGCCGGTGGACCGAGCTGAGCGGAAGCTGGGCGCGTTCGGCAAATTCACCGAGTGTGAACGTGTCTGGTCCCGAGGCAATGAGCTGGATCATGTGGAGCAATCGCTCTCCCGATCCGCTTGGAGGGGCTGTCATACCGGTGCATCTCCAGAAGTATTTTCCATTATATGGAATATACATTCCTCAAATCGAAAATAAAGTTGAAACTACGTTCTCCTCCGGTAGCTTCGCGGCCGTCGAGCTTCGTTTTGACGCGCAGCCCGTTCCACTTCCAAGTTTACCGGAGACGAACCAGATGGCCGCGAGCCAAACTGAAATGAAATCGCCCGTCCTTGAAGCACCTATCGTTGCCGGCCTTCCCATGCCGGAATTCAAGCGCATCGGCGTGGAACCGATCAGCGGTGCCTGCGGCTGCGAAATCTCGGGAGTAGACCTTCGCGAGACTCTCGATGAAGAAACGCTTGCCGAGATCATGCGGGCGTTCGAGCAGTTTCTCATCATCGTCTTTCGCGATCAGGATCTCTCTCCCGAGCAGCATAAGGCGTTTTCCCGCCATTTCGGCGAGCTGACGGAACTGCCGCAAGCGCCGACCTACAACGACGACGATTTGATGCAGGAAGTACGCCGCGAAGCCAACGAGCCGGAAAACGTCGTCCCGTCCTTCGAGCATTTCCACACAGACAGCCCGTTCCTGCTGCAACCGCCCAAATGCATCGTGATGCGCGCGCTGGAAGTACCCCGCTGGGGCGGGGACACTGCCTTTTCCAACGCCTATCTTGTTTACGAGCACCTTTCCGAGGGGATGAAAGCCCTGCTTGACGGGCTGGAGGTGGTCTACTCCGGCAAAGAAATCTGGTCGCGCAACGAGGAGCTTCCGCCGGAAAAGCGCTTACGCTTGCGCGAGGCACATAGATTCTCGGACGACCAGTTGGAGAATGTCCATCCCGCCGTTCGGGTGCACCCGAAAACGGGGCGCAAAGCCCTGTTCGCCACTTCGGCATATTTTAAGCGCTTCGTCGGCTGGAACGAAGATGAAAGCCGGGCGCTGCTCAACTATTTGCAGAGCCTGGCGCAGCAGCTGCACTACCACTGCAGAGTGAAGTGGAAGAAGGACACGTTGCTGGTCTGGGATAACCGCTTCACGCTCCACAGAGGCGTCCACGATTTCAAATATGAGCGGCGTCACCTCATCCGTACGACCGTGATCGGTGAGCGGCCGGTCGCCGGTTGGAAATTCGGCAAATGAACGAGCGAGGCTGCCAGCCTGGGGGATCGCCGATCTGAGGGGAAGTATATCCGCTGATATCCACATCGATATGAAAAACAGAAGATTTCTAGGGAGTTATATGATGATGCAGAAGAAGGCATCTACCATCCTGCTCGCTGCGATGGTCGCGGTAGCGGGATACGAGCAACTGAGTTCTAACGCGTTTGCCGCGGAGCCGCGAGAGAACTCGCGGACGGCGACCGAAGAGGCGAACGTGGAGTTGGTCCGCGAATTCTACAATCTGGCTCTCAATGTGAAGGATTTCGATGCCGCCTCGAAGTATCTTGGCGACAAGTACATCCAGCACAATCCGGGTGCCGGAGATGGGCCCGAAGGGCTGAAAGCCTTTGTAGAATTCCTCAAGCGCGAATTTCCGCAGGCGCACAATGAAGTAAAGCACGCCTATGCCGATGACGACTTCGTGATCCTGCACATCCATTCCGTCCGGGTTCCGGGAACGAAGGGCCGCGCGATCGTCGACATTTTTCGCCTCGAGAATGGGAAGGTCGTGGAGCATTGGGACGTCATTCAGGACGTGCCCGACCCGTCCGAGGTGAAGAACAACAACACGATGTTCTGACCTGAAGGCGCATGCCGGCGCATCCAGGGAGAGAGGTTCGCCTTATTCTGACAGTACCTTTCTAGGGGCTCACAACTTGCGCCATCTTCTCCAGGCACGCGTCCATCAGGATTCGCTCGTCAGGGGACAAGGGCCCCATAATCGAGCGGAAATATTGTCGCCGTTCGTCGCGCACTTTGCGGAAAAGCACCTGGCCCTTCTTCGTCGGCGAGATGATCTTGCGCTTTCCGTGCTTGGGGTCGGGATCGCGGGTCATCAGCCCGGCCTCTTCGAGCTTGCGGAAAGCGCGGCTAATTTCCGCCCTGTCGATCTCTCCGGCAGCACCGATCTCACTCGCGGTGGAAGGCCCCATGGCGGAACCGATCGCCAGCAACCGCCAATCGGCCAACGAAAGCCCGAATTGCTTCTGCAGCAGGCGGGCCGTCTCGCGGTCGATCATGCGCGAGAGTACGAGAAGGCGATAGGGGAGATGATCTTCCCCGAACAGATGCCAGACCTTTGGAAGCGCCATGGCGGAAGTGAGTGCCAACTCCAAATTGACGATGCAATGCAAAAAGGTGTTGACGCATCAACTTATGCACCGAGTATATAGCCCACATGAACGATCAGCACCCCTTCGCGCCGCGTTTCGAGCATGCGTTCACCATCTCGATCAAGCTGAGTAAACCGTACTGGGTCAAGCCGAGCGTGCGTGGAGACACGCGCGCAGCGATCTTCGCAGCGTCGGGCACAGTGGAAGGTCCGCGCCTGAACGGTCGCGTCGTGCCGATGTCGGGTGGCGACTTCCCTCTGACGCGCCAGAACGGGGTGATCGACTTCGATGCGCGTTACCTGCTTGAGGCCGATGACGGAGCGATCATCTACCTTGAGAACCGCGGTTATCGCTGGGCAAAGGACAAGGAGATCGCAGTGAGGATGCGCAAAAACGAAGACGTCAGCCATGACGATTATTACATGCGCGTTACGCCTCGCTTCGATGCACCCGCGGGCCCGCACCAATGGATGTCGAGGCATGTCTTCGTCGGCGTGGCCGAAAAACTGCCCGGCGCCAACCGTATCCACTACTTCGTGGTTCTATGAATCGCATCGAAGGGAGAGAAGCTATGAGCGCCGCGGATTGCGAGCTCGAGCACGTATTCGACATAGAAGTGCTATTTGGCGCCGATCGGGCCATCTATGGCCCGCTCCCAGGCGGATCGAGCCAAGGCTATACGCCGGCCACCGGCGGCACGATCAGCGGGCCGCGCCTGTCAGGCACTGTCGTGCCGCAGAGCGGCGCCGACTACGCCACCGTGCGGACCGATGGAGTGATCGAACTGAGCGCGCATTACCTTCTCGAGGCGGATGACGGGACGCGGATCTATGTGGAGAATCGCGGCTATCTTGTCCGTCCGAAACGGGACGAGCCGCAGCCTTCATACTTTCGCCTGACACCCTATTTCCGTGTGCCGGAAGGCCCGCATGACTGGCTGGCGCGGACGGTCATCGTCGGCGGCGGCGAGCGGCGGACGGACCCCGACCGCACATTATTCCGCTATTATGCGCTGCGTTGATCTAGGCATGGAGCGGCGTAGTTTCCTTATGGGCTCCGGAGCGGGACTTGCCTTGTTGGGCGGAGGCCGCGTGCTGGCCGGTGAGCCACCGCTCAGGCGGATCGCGGTCGAGGAAGCCTGGTCCTTTCCCGAACACCTCGAAGCCTTACGCGCAGCCGCCGAGGCGGGCGAAGACAATCTCGACCTCGAGCAGCTCAGGCCGCTGAACATCAATGCAGCAAATGGACTTGGCGCGCGGCTGACCGATCTGGACGAGCGGCTGGCCGAAATGGACCGGCTGAATATCGACATGCAAATACTCTCGCTCACCTCGCCCGGTGTACAGGTCTTCGCGCGCGATCAGGCCGTCGGCCTGGCGCAGCTCGCCAACGACCGGCTGGCAGAAGCAGTCGCGCGCCATCCAGGCCGCTTTGGCGGATTGGCGAGCTTCGCACCGCAGGACCCTTCAGCAGCCGCGAAAGAGATGGAACGGGCGACTACACGGCTCGGCCTCAACGGCTTCGTGGTCAATTCTCACACATTCAATCAATATCTCGACGAACCGCAGTTCGCGCCGATCCTGGAGGCCGCCGAAGCACTCGACCGGCCGATCTACATCCATCCGCGGAGCCCCTCCGACGGCATGGCCGCACCTTTTCGCGACCATCGCCTGCGCGCGGCGATCTGGGGCTATGCGATAGAGACCGGCACACACGCGATGCGCATGATGGTGTCGGGCGTGTTCGACCGCTTTCCCAAGCTGCAGATTGTCCTCGGACACATGGGCGAGAACATACCGTTCTACCTTTGGCGGAGCGATCATTGGTTCGAACGGCGGCCCGAAGAATACGGTTCGTCGCTCAAGCCGTCCGAGATTTTCGCGCGCAATTTCTCGGTTACGACCAGCGGCGTCGAGCACGGCCCGGCGCTGCGCTACACGCTTGAAGTGCTCGGACCCGACAGGATCATGTGGGCGATCGACTACCCATACGAACAGATGCAGCCCTCGGTCGAATTCATGGATGGGCTACAACTTGCACCATCCACCCTGCATGCAATCTACGGCGGCAATGCAGCCCGTCTGTTCCGCTTGCCTGCTCCAGCCTAACCGGTCGCCGCTTCTTCCCCCTCGCCCGGCAATCCGGCCCGCATGATTTTCCGATCGAGAGTCTGCGCCTGGATGCGCTTGAACTTGCCTCCTTCGAGTTCGTAAAGCGCAATACTGCGCAATAGAACCCTGTCGCCGGTATCGAGGACTTCTCCGGCGAAAGACAAGCCATCGCCAACGACTTCAAAGGTCGACTGCAGAGCGGCGGCGAGCGTATCGCGTCCTTCAACGAGGCCGAGAACCTCGATTCGCCGCTTCGCGCGCTCCTTGAATTCGTCGTAGAACTCGACGATTGCCGCAGGCCCCTGCAGCTTGTCCCCCGCTCCATTGATCAGGATGGCATCGCGTGCATAAAATCGCGCATAGTCTGCGCCGCTCCCTGAATTGAACGCCTCGATATACTCTCGAAACATGGGCTTTGCCGACACCGCGGATTTTCCTCTCATCCGACTTGCAGACAAGCTTGAAAGCATTTGGTGGAGCAATCAATGCGCTTGGCGTGCAGAGGCATATCGGAGAATGATCTCGCCGACGGCGCAAGGAATACGGCTATGCCGCACCAACAATTTTGCCGTCAATTCCCTCGGCTGACAGCCGCAAGCCGGCGAGAGCGATATTTCCTTATATCGGAAATCTGCCTCTGAATCTCGGAATGAGCATTGACTGTTGAATAATCAACATGTCCTGATGGCTCTCACAGAGCCGCAATGGCTTCGATCCGGGGAGATAGCCGTGAATTTCCATATGTCGTTCTTGCGTTGCGCCGCTTCTGTGACGGCGGTTGCGGCCGCGCTCGTCGTCTCGACGCCAGCCTTTAGCCAAGCCGCGGCAGAAAACGACGAACCGCCGCAGAGGACAGACACGCCCCCGTCGAACGAGATCGTCGTTACCGCACAGTTCCGCGAACAGAACCTCCAGGATACGCCGATCGCGATCACTGCGCTCAGCGCCGAAATGCTCGAGGCGCGCGGCCAGCAGGATCTCACCGAAGTCGGCCGGAGCGCCCCCAATGTGACGCTGCGCGAAGCTCCGGCGACCTACGGTCCGGCGACGATTGCCTACATCCGCGGTGTTGGTCAGCGCGACACGAGCTTTGCGCTCGAACCCGGCGTGGGCATCTACATCGACGATGTCTATTTTCCGACCCTTCACGGGTCGCTGATGCAGCTGGTCGATCTCGAGCGGGTCGAGATTCTCCGTGGTCCGCAGGGCACGCTGGCCGGACAGAACTCGATCGGCGGAGCGATCAAGCTTTATTCGAAGAAACCCTCGGGCAGCAATACCGGATACCTGCAGGTTACCTATGGCAGCTACGACCGGATGGAACTTCGCGGCGCGGCGGACTTTGCGCTCACCGACAACCTCTACGCCCGGCTTTCCGGCACGGGCGTGCGTAGCGATGGCTACATCAAGCGCTACGACTATGCCTGCACACACCCGGGCACGGCAATCCCGACTTCGCTCAAGGTCCCCAGCGACGATTGCTTGCTTGGTACCGAGGGCGGCAAGGAATATCTCGCCGGACGGCTGGCGCTGCGCTGGGAACCCACGTCGCGGATCACAGTCGACCTTGTAGGCGACATGACCGAGGACGAGAGCGAAAACGGGCCGACGACATTGCTGTTTGTCGGCCAGTCCGCCGCCCCAGGGCTGGTCGTGCCCGGCACTACCAATCTGCCGGCATTCTTCATCAACGGCGTCGCTTATGGCGGTCCTGACGGTTCGCCGTTCATCGCCTACTCGCCCTTTGGCAACTATGCCCTGGATACTTTCAGCGACAGCCCGTACATCAATTATGAGAATTATGCCGATCTCGATCCGCGCGACGGCAGCCCGCCCTATCAGGCCCCGCTGAAAGCGGCGATCGACAGCTGGGGCGTTTCGCTCAATGTTGCGGTGGAACTGACCGACACGCTCAACCTCACCTCCATTACAGGCTACCGCGAGTTCAGCGGAATCTACTCGAGTGGCGATGGCTCGCCCTACACCAATACCAGCCAAATCAACGAAGTATTCAATGAGCAGTTTAGCCAGGAACTGCGGCTGAGCGGAGAGATTGGCGACAACGTCAATTTCACCTTGGGCGGCTTCTACTTCGATAAGTTCAGCCACAGTGAGTCATACATTGGCCTGACTGCATTCCAGTTCACCCAGGCGGATGAAATTCCCGCCGAAACGCTGGCTGCATTTGCCAACTTGGAATTCCGGCCGACCGACCGGCTGACCCTAATCGGCGGCATCCGCTATACGGACCAGGAAAAGACTTTCCGCTACGGTCGCTCCGGCGTGCCCGGTTCGGATCCTGCGCTGAACAATTCGGGCTTCCCCCCCGGAACCATTGGCACTCCCGGCGGCACCCCATTCCAGGTCGCCGCACTCGACGGGCGTGAGGAGACCTACAAAGGCGATCGTTTCGATTACCGCGCCGTGGTTCAATACGACATTCTCGACGACGTAATGGTCTACGGGCAGTTTTCGACCGGCTTCAAGGGCGGCGGCGTCAATCCGCGGGCGTTCTTCCCCGGCCAGGCGCTGCCTCACGATCCGGAAACGCTCGATGCTTACGAAGTCGGCTTCAAGAGCAGCCTGTTCGACCGCCTCGTGCGTCTGAACGGCGCTGCATTCTGGAACAATTACTCCGACATCCTCGTGACAACCAACAACTGCCCTGGGCTGGGCGGTCCGCCGACGCCGTGCGCATTGCCGCTCAACGCTGGAGAGGCTGAAGTGCGCGGCGCAGAGCTGGAACTCAACGCCGAACCCATTCCCGGTTTCCTGATCGACGCATCGCTCGCCTATCTGGATTTCGACTACAAGAGCATCAGCGCCCAGGCTGCAACGTCAGGTATCGGCCTCGAAGATAATGGCCAGTATATTCAGGAATGGCAGTGGTCGATCGGGGCTCAGTACCGCATCGAAATGGGCGGCTCCGGTTCGCTGACCCCGCGCATAGACGTAAATTTCGAGGACGACTTCAACCGCAACGCGGACAATGTCGATGCCGTAACGGAAGCGCGTGACATCTTCGGTCACATCGACAGCCGGGTCCTCGTCAATGGACGTCTGACCTATCGTTCGGCCGACGAGAACTGGGAGATTGCGCTCGAAGGCAAGAACCTGACCAACAAGCTCTATTATTCGGATATTTTCGACAATCGCGGTTCGACCCAGTCGGTTCAAGGCTCGCCTGGCATGCCGCGCACCTTCGCGGTCACACTCAAGCATAACTTCCAGTAAAGCGATATTCGATGGCCTTCGTGGAAAAGAATTCCTCCCTGCAGGCCGGTTTCCTGAAGGAAACCGGCCTGCCTTTTTCCTGGTCCTGCCATATCGGCGACCGCCCTCGTTACCCGGGCAACGTCCCCGTACCCGCTTCGTGAAAGTCGCGGCAGCTATTGCCGGGATCAGCATGCGGCGCGGAGGCGCCAACACTCGTTTCACTTGTCCTAGCCAGGGAGTACGCGTCGAACGGGACCAGCCGGCACTGTTGAAGCTTGTCGCGAAGGAAACACGTGTTTTCCGATTCTAGAATGGAGGCACTGGGCCGTGAGGCGCGAGAACCATGGCCATGGTCCGCCACCTGGCCGTTGCTGATGCTGACGCTGATATCGGTGTTCAACTATCTCGACCGGTCGCTGCTTGGGCTCGCACTCCCTGCAATCAAGCAGGAGATGGAGATCTCCGACACGGCGCTCGGCCTGGTATCAGGACTGGCGTTCGTGGTTATCTATTCGATTGTGGGCATTCCGATCGCGTGGGTCGCGGACCGATATAATCGGCGCAACATCATCGCCATTGGACTGGCATTCTGGAGCGCGATGACCGCCGCCACCGGCTGGGTCAGCAATATCTGGCAACTCGCAGCGGCGCGCTTCCTGATGGGCGCTGGCGAGGCGACCAGCACGGCACCCGCAAACTCGATGATCGCCGACCTCTTCCCTGCCGCGCGCCGCCCGCTCGCGCTAGCGCTATACGGTACGGCAGCGACGATTGCCTATGCCCTGCTGTTCCCGGTCGCCGGCTGGCTTGCCGAGCATTACGGGTGGCGCACCATGTTCATAGCGGCCGGCCTTCCGGGCCTGATAATCGCAGTGTTTTTCGTCTTCACCGTTCGGGAGCCGGCGCGTCAGACGCCTCCGCCGGACCGCAGTCTGTCGCCCTTCGGATCGCTGATGAGCGACCTGAAGGTACTTTTTGCCAACCGCTGCTTCGTTTGGATATTTGCCGGCGTGACCTTCATGGGGGCGAATGTCTGGGCGACGGGCGCCTGGGCGCCAACCTTCTTCGCGAGGGTTCACGGCATGGGTATGGCCGAAGCCGCCAGTATCATCGGACCTTCACGAGGTATCCTTGGAGCAGTGGGCATCCTCGCAGGCGGTTTCATCGTCGATCGCCTCCACAAGGACAAGATGAGCTGGCGCGTCGGAATTCCGGCGCTGGCCTGCGCTGCCGTCGGCCCTGCCGAGGCCCTGTTCCTGCTCGGCAACAGCACCGACGCCTGGTTCGCCGGCTTCGCGCTCGCCAGCTTCTTCACCCTGATCCACCAGGGGCCGATCTTCGCCGCCGTCATTAACATCGTTGGCGAGCGGCGCCGTGCACTTGCGGTCTCGGTCGTCCTGCTCGGTGCCAGCCTGATCGGCAACATTCTCGGTCCAAGCGCCGTCGGCATTCTGAACGATCTGCTCGCACCCCGGCTGGGCGATATGGCCATACGCTATTCGCTGATGCTGATAGCGGTCTCGCCTGTAATCGCGGCCATTTGTCTCTGGCGCGCCGCGATCCTCTATCCGTCTTTCGTCCAATCGCAATCGGCCACAGGCTGACGCGCATTATGTAACAAGATTGCGGGAGACCCATGGAGACAATCAGCATGAAAACGAAACGAACAGCAAAACCCGCCCGTATCGACCGGCGTTCGCTGATCATGGCCGGTTCCGCTGGCCTGGCTGCAACGGCCCTCCCCCTGCCGGCCCTCGCTGCGGATGCCGACAGGTCGTCCACGCCGGGATCACGCGTGCCGGTGATTGACGTACACACGCATATGTACACCGAGGGCTGGCTCGCCCGCATCAGGGAAAACCCCGATGACAGCATCCGCCTGGTCCAGGGCGAGAAGTCGGAGGAGATCGACTATCGCGGCGCTCGTATCGCGCGGATTTCCGATGAGATGCTCGACTGGGACCAGCGCATCCGTAACATGGACGAGGCTGGCGTGGATGTCGCCATCGTCAGCTTGACCGCGCCGAACGTCTATGTCGCAAACAAGGCGCTCAGCGTCATGCTGGCCCAGCAGGTGAATGACGATTTCGCAGAGCAGCAGTCACGTTTCCCTGCCCGGCTTCGCTGGTTCGCCTCTCTCCCCTGGCAGCATCAGGCAGAGGCACTGCGGGAGCTGCAGCGGGTGCAGGCTATGGGGACCAGCGGGCTGTGCATGCTTACCAACATCCTAGGCGCGCCGCTTACCGATCCCGGCTTCGCGCCGATTTGGGAAGCGATCGAGGCGAGTGGACTGCCGGTCTTCATCCACCCCACTACTCCCTTCGTCGACGGCATGGGCCTGAGCGAGTTCGGCCTTGCCAATACGATCGGCTTCACCACCGAGACCAGCTTGTGCTTCGCCCGCATGTTCCTTGACGGCATGTTCGACAGGCATCCCGGGCTTAAGATGATCGCCTGCCACGGAGGCGGAGCCCTGCCCTACCTGATCGCCCGGTTCGACCGGATGTGGGAGCGCTCGGCTACACCACCAAAATCGAAAGCCCCGCCGAGCTCCTACCTCGACAAGGTGTGGTATGATGCCATCGTTTATGACCAGCAAAGCCTAACCTTCCTCGTGGAGCAGGTCGGCAGCGACAGAGTCCTTTATGGGTCGGATTACCCCTTCCTTATCGGGGACATGGCCGGCATGCTGGCGCGTGTCGATGCCCTGCCCTCCACGATCAGGGATGCGATACGTGGCGAGAATGCAGCGGACTTGTTCAAGGGCCTCCCGTGATCGTTTCCAGAGCCGCGTTCGCTCTGTCCGGCGGATCCTGACGCCCAAATTCCGCCTCGGCCTGTTCGAGAACCCCTATGTCGACCCGGCGCACGCGCAGCCGCGGCGATTGCCACTTCAGCAGACCTCGCATTGGCCGAAAAAATCCAGCACGACGCGCAAGTCCTATCGTGCGTGCGGAAACTCCTCAGAACTGCTGCATCCCCACCACGTCTTCGGCAGCCGTCAGAAGGAAGGACGGCTCGACTTTCGCGACGGCGATCCGGCCTATGAGGCGCTCAAGCGCGCATGTGCCGACAGCGTTGGCGATCGAGAGGGCGAGCCAATCTTCGGTTCGCGCCCGACGTAGCAGCCCCTCAGCCCGCGCCTGCGGCCGTTTCATTCGCATTCGCCCGTCGAACAACCGCTACGGCAGAGGATGCGGCTTCCTCGGCATTCTCATCTCGCTGCGCCTGGTCGATCATGCCGAGCACCTCGTCGATCAGCCGGTACATGACAGCACGAGCCCGATCACCCTCCCCGGTCCGGATCGCTTCCAGCACATCACCATGCTGATCGATGTTGGCGGTATGCCCGGAAAAGCGGTTGGTAAACTGAATCGAGGTGTGAAGCGCCGTTCGGACCATCTCCTCGAACTGGCGGAAGAACGGGTTCTGCGTTGCCTGAAGGATCGCAATGTGAAATTGTATATCGGCTTTGAGCACGTCGTCTTGTCCCGCCGCCGCAGCCTGCATCCGCGCGAATGCGTCTTCGATCGCCGTGATCGCCGGGCTGCTCTGGAACTGTGCGGCAAGCGCCGCGGCGGTCGGTTCGATCGCAAGGCGAAGCTCCGAGAACTGACGCAAGAGATCCAACGAGAACTGCCGTTCGAGGAGCCAGCGCAGGACATCGGGATCGAGCAAATTCCAGCGGTCGCTCGGTTCCACGATCGTTCCGACCCTGGGCCGTGCGCTCAACAGGCCTTTCGCCGTCAGCATCTTCACGGCTTCCCGAGTCACCGAACGGCTGAGGCCGTGCGTACGCGAGAGTTCGCTTTCAGTAGGGAACCCCTCCTCGAAAGCCCCCCCGACGATTGCCCGACCCAGCGTCTCGCGCAGGTCGTAAGTGAGATTTCGGCCGTCAACTGTACGCATTGTTGTGTTTGTCCAATCGGCTGCGAGAATGCTTTTCGCGTGCTGGACGGCCATTTCAAGACAAAAACAACGAAGCCCGGCAATTTATCTGATAAATTTTTTTGCCAAGCTCCTCTCAATCGTCCAGGTAGCGCTACCATAGTCATAGGAGCGGCTCGTGCGCAACGGCGCGTGAATCGGAGCTCGGGACAGGAGAGCCAGATGCCGACAGGGCGCACATTTTTGAGCAGAACTGCATCGGCCGCCATTCTTCCTTCGATTGCGCCCGCCACGAACTGCCCGACGCGAAGATCGAACGGATCGACCAGCTCGGCGGACCTGAGCTGAAGTTCCGGCGCGAGGCCGATGCACTGAGGTTCACACGACCGCCGCCCCAAGACGGCGGATTCACGCCGGCGATCCGTATCAAAGGGCGCGGGTTGATATAGCTATTGAGGTTCGGCGAGCATTTGCGGCGCTTTACGGTAACTCCAGCTCACCCGGTCGATCAGCATCTCCCCGCCGGAAACCGCGCGGACTTCGATCAGGTTGGCGCCCTCGCGGAGCTTCACGGGCCAGCTGACGGTGCGGTTCTCCGCCTGGCGGGTACCGATCTCTGTGCCATTGACGAGCAACGTGGCTTCGTCAGCGTTGGTGTAGGCCTTCACCGTCACGGCGGGGCCGCTCCGCAAGGTGAAGCGGCGGCTGGTGATGTGGAGCGTCGGAACATCCGACCACCAGGCGCGGTACCAGTGCCAGGCGTCCTTGCGGACCTTGCGGTCGTAAGTGACCAGCCCCTT
Organism: Alteraurantiacibacter sp.; assembly: GCA_036397575.1. Taxonomy (GTDB): domain Bacteria; phylum Pseudomonadota; class Alphaproteobacteria; order Sphingomonadales; family Sphingomonadaceae; genus DASWIR01. Next base: position 15,895 of record DASWIR010000077.1, read on the forward strand.
GTCGTTGATCCCGCGGCGGTCGCCCTCGTGCCGTCCTGCCGAGGCAAGATCGAAAGCGACCCAGACGAACGTCCCCCACAAGTAAGGCTTGTCCTTGAGCTCGAGCCAGTTCTTCTCGTGATAAAGCGCCTGATATTGCTCGGGGTGCCAGCCGCTGTCCGGTACAACCGGACGGGGCGGGTCTTCCTGGTGGAGGATGCTGGCGCCGGCGCCGTATTCGCTGACCGCAAACGGCCGCTCCGGCTGTGCCGTGTGGAAACGTTCCGCCCAGCTGCCTATCGTCGATCCTGACTGGTCCGGATACCAGCCGAAGTAACGGTTGAAGCCGATCACGTCGCTGACCATGGCCTTCGGGTGATCGTCCGCCTGGCAGCAGTGGGCATAGACGGTCGGCCGCATCGGGTCGGCCTGCCTAGCAACATCGTGCAGCTCCTCGAGGACGCGCGCGACATGCGGCTCCTCCGAATAGACCTCGTTGCCGATCCCCCACAGCACGACCGAGGGGTGGTTGTAGTTCTGTGCGATCAGCTCGCGCATCTGCATGGCGGCGTTGGCGCGGAATTCGGGTGTGTCCTCGACCTCGCTGTTGATGCCGATTTCGGTCCAGAGCGGAAGGCCGAGCCGGTCGGCCTCGTCATAGGCCGCCTGCGAATGCTGGAAATGGACCAGCCGGACGCCGGTCGAACCCATTTCGCGAATGATCGCGAAGTCCTCGGCGATCTCCTCACGGGTCACGGCGGTGCCCCTGCCCGGCCGCGCGCTGTGCATCAGGTTCACCCCGCGCAGCGGATAGGGCCTGCCGTTGAGCAGGAAGCCGCGCTCGGCATCGAAGGCGAAGGCGCGGACGCCCAGCGGCACCGAAACCGTATCGCCCGCATCGCCGATCTGCGCGCGGACCGTGTAGAGATAAGGGTCGCGCACGCCATCCCACAACCGCGGCGAAGGAAGCCGCAGCGTCACTATGGTGCTGCGCACCCCGCCGGGCAGCACTTCGACCACTTGCGACGAACGAGCGACTGCGCGGCCTTCGCCGTCCAGGATCTCGAGCGTGACGGGCACCCGGGCTCGCCGCCTTCCATCGTTGGCCACTCTCGCCTCGGCCAGGATCGTCGCCGCCGCAGCGTCGATCACGCTCGCATGGGCATAGACACCAGGGCCGCCGTGATCGAGCAGGTCGAAGTGAACGTCGTCGGCCTCGATCAGCGAGACCGGCCGGTAGAGCCCGCCGAAAACCGTGAAGTCGCCCCCGAGTGGCGAGACGACCCGCGAGGGGCTGTTGTCGACCCGCACTGCCAGCAGGTTGCGCCCCGGCCTCAACGCCTCGGTCAGGTCGCAGCGAAACGCCGCGTGCCCGCCCTCGTGCCGGCAGACGGCTTGCCCGTTGAGGTAGACGTCGGCCAACAGCGCCGCTCCGTTGAACTGGACGAACAGGCGCCGCCCTGGGCGGATCGCGCCGATCTCTATCGCGCGGCGATACCAGCCGGGCCCGCGGTAATAGTCGCCCTCGCCGCTCTCCCCGGCGTTGAACGTGTGCGGCAGCGTCACGCGTGTCCAGCCGGAGTCCTCAAATGAGGGCTCTTCCGCTCCGGGAGGAGCGCCCTTGGCGAACATCCAACCCCCGGACAGCACGGCCACATCGCGCGATGTGCCCGCCGCTTGTGCCGGCATCACCCCCCAGGCGAAGGCGATCAAGGCCAGGAGGGCGAGCAGTGCGCGCATCGGCCGTCCGGTCAGCGAGGAGCTCTCACAGTCCGTGCCGAACCATCATATTCCACCGTGACGTCCGGTGCTGCGTCGAGGTCAAGCGCCCGTGGCTGGCCGGGGCGCATCCATCGGACAGCGATCGTGCGGCCCTGCGCCATGCCCGGAAATCCGCCCTCGCGAGCACCGATGGTCAGCTCGCCGGTCTGCTCGTCGTAACCGATCGGGATGCGCGAGAACGCGCCGTGCAGATACTGGCGGCTCACCCCATCGTCTTCGTACAGCGAGAAGCTTCCGTCCGCGCCGGTGTAGACCAGCAGTGTGATCGGCTGAGCGCTGCTCATCTCTGCGGTCGACTGCATCGCCGGGCCAACCGGGACGATCGAGCCGGCGCGGACGAACAGCGGCATGCGCTCGTAAGGAGCGTCCGCGGTGATCACCTGACCGCCCTGTGTCGCGCGGCCGGTGTAGAAGTCGTACCAGAGCGCCCCCTGCGGTAAATAAACCTCGCGGGTGCGCGCCTTAAACTCGGTGACCGGCGCGACCAGGAACGCCGGACCGAACATGTACTGGTCGCCGATGTCCCACACCCGGCGGTCTTCGGCGAAGTCCATCACCAGCCCCCGCATGATCGTGCCATCGCGGTGATGGGTGTTGCCGGCGAGTGTGTAGATATAAGGCATCAGCCGGTAGCGTAGCCTGTCGTAGAACGCCTGCGCCTCATATGTAGGCGTCCCCTCGGGCGCAATTTCATAGATCTCGCGGTAGGGGAACTCCCCGTGGCTGCGGAACAGCGGCGAGAAGGTGCCGAACTGGAACCAGCGCAAGTAGAGTTCGCGCCATTCCTCGATATGGGCCGGGTCCTGGTTGGTATAGCGGTCCTCGAGCGCGAAACCGCCGATGTCGTGCGTCCAGTTGGGTACGCCCGACAGTGAGGTGTTCACCCCGGCCGAGATCTGGTCGCGCAGGTCGTCCCAGCGCGCAACCACGTCGCCCGACCAGAGCGCTGCTCCGGCCCGCTGGATCCCGCCGAAGCCCGAGCGGGTCAGAATGAACGGGCGCGTGTCAGGGCGGTACTCGATCAGGTTTTCGTAGACGCCGTCGACGTGCACCAGCGGATAGGAGTTGAAGACCACCGCACCGGGCCCCTCGGAAGTCGGACCCATCCGGCGAGCGCGCTCCTCGATAGATATGTTGGAATGGAAGTCGGGTTCGTCGGAATCGAGCCACCAGGCATCGAAGCCCTTCGCGGCCAGGCTGTCGCGCATCTGCCGCCAATAGATCTGGCGGGCTTCGGGGTTGTAGGGGTCGTAGAACGCGTTGGGGAAGCCGGGGCCGACCCAGTCGCGGTACATGCCCTGGATGTAAGCGGGGTCGGTCGGCTCGTCAGGCCGCGGCTCGACCATGCGGCGGTAGATGCCGCCGACGCTGTCGAGCTGCTTATAGTGCTCCGTGCTCGGATAGAACTTCGGCCAGACCGAGATCATGATCTGTCCATCGAGGTCGTGCACTTCGTCCACCATCGCCTGCGGCGTGGCGAAGCGGCTCGGATCGAAACAGTGACAGCCCCAACTGTCGTCTTCCCAGTACCGCCAGTCGAGCACGATATTGTCGATCGGCAGGTTGCGCCGCCGGTACTCACGCAGGACGCCGAGCAACTCGTCCTGGGTGTTGTAGCGCTGCCGGCTCTGCCAGAAGCCATAGGCCCAGCGGGGCATCATCGGCGCCTCGCCGGTCAGCGTGCGGTAGCCCGCGATCACCTGGTCCATGTCGCGCCCGGCGACGAAGTAGTAGTCGAGCCCGTGACCGTATTCCGAAGCGAGCGAGAGCGAGTGGCGGTCCGCCTCGGGGCGAGGATCGTTGTGCAGCAGCGCGATGTAGCCCGCATTCGGCTCCCACTCGATACGCATCTCGACCGGCTTGCCGGCCACGAGTTCGAGGTCGAAGTTGTGGTACCAGGGATTCCAGTTCTGCCGCCAGCGCTCGAGCACCTGCTCGCCGTCGACGAATACCTTGATGTAATTCGATGAGTAGAGCCGGAAACGATGCAAGCCGCTCTCGTCGGGCACGAGGGTGCCGGTCCAGACGACGTCGAGGCCGGGTATCGTCGAGCCGTTGTCCGCGGTGCGCGTGCCTTGCGGCCAGTCCTTGCGGTGCTCGAGATATTGCAGGTCGATCGCCGGCTCCTGGCGCTTGGCGATTGCCTTGCCCTCGGCGGTATAGGTAGCGGTCCAGCCCGCTGCCCCGCCTTCGCCCGTGACCTTAAGCCCGTCGCCTTCGCCGCCGGCAAAGGGATAAGGCTCCGAATCGCCGAATCGGGTAATCGAGTTGTTGTCCCACAACAGGCCGTAATTGCGCGTCGAGACGACGAACGGGATGGCAATGTCCATGTTGTGCTGAGCCAGCTCGACGTCCTCGCCGTTGTAGTTCATCTGCCGGTTCTGGTGCTGACCAAGCCCGTAGAAGCCCTCGTCGGTGCCGCGGTTGAACTGCTGGGTGACGGCGAGGAACGGCTCGCCCTCGGCGGTGACCGGCGTGAAGGCGGCCGGCCCGCTTTCGGCGAGGACGACATTGCCAGCGGCGTCGCGAAAGCTCACGTCGCCGTTCGCCAGGTCGACTTCGGCCGAGGCGCCGGGCGTGGCGAGGGTCACCGTGCCGGCGCCCTCCGAGACCGTGAAGCCACCCTTTTTCGGTTGCGCAGTCACCATCAGGCTTTCGGGAACGTTGATCGTCTCCGCTGGAACTGCCGTGACGCGGATCAGCCCGTCGCCATAGACCTGCAGCCGGACAGCGCGTTCCGGACCTTCATCGGGAGTGACGACGATGCCGGTCTCGGTCGCGCGATAGCTGCCTTCGGCCAATGCGGCGCTGCTGGTGGCAACGAGCAGGCCGGCAAGGGCGAGACGAGTGAAGAAATGGCGATTTGGCAAGGCAACGCTCCCAATCTGTAAATCAACGATAGGTGCCGAGCCGAACGCGAAGCAGCGTCGGATCTGCGAGGTTCAATCCGTAGTCGGTCTGATCACCGTTCCAGCGGCGGCGCATGATCCAGCGGCCGTTCTCGAACGTGCCTTCCTCCACGCTAAGGTAGTGGACATTGTCGCCCGGCCTGGGGGCGGCGAGATCGAAGCCGATGCGCACTTCCGAGCCGGCGAGAAGGAACTCGTCGGGGCCAAGCTGGATCAGCGCGGCGCCGCCCACCGGCCGGTCCTTGTTGGGATGCGGCGGCACCTCCATCCAGGTCCAGCTCGGATCGCCGAAGAACCAAAGGCCGTATTGCGCGGTGATCTTCCAGCGGCCGCTCACCTGCGATTGCTCGGACGCATCTTCGCCCTTGGCGAAGCCGATCGTCGGGTGCTCGAACGCGAGCCGCGCCCAGTCGCGGGCGATCGGCTGCATGAGCGCATATTTCGAAGCGAAAGCATCGAGGTTGTCGGCCAGGTCCTTCCCGCCGAGCGGGAAGTTGTTGTAAGTCGGGTCCATCCCGAACGGCGCCCAGCCGATCGCGCCCTTGCCGAGGGTCAGCCAGAAATAGCGAGCGAACTCGAGGTCGTTGCCGGTTTCGGGCACGAACAGCGGATTGTCGGCCCGCGCCATGCGGTCGAGCTTGCCGTTGTAGACCGGGTACGCGCGGTCGTAGAGGTCCGGCGCCGCGATGGCGATGTGCGGCGCGGCCACTTTCCACACGTCGAGCACCGGCCAGTCGGCGCCCCCGCTCGCGCCGCCTCCCTTCCTGGCGTCGAACGGGTCGCTGACGACCACGTTCACATACATCGGCAGGTTGAACTCCGCCTGGCCCGCGGCAGCGATCTCGTCGATGTAGCGGGCCGTGTACCAGGCGTTGAACGCGGTGTCAGCGTTCCAGTCGAACACTTCGGTCCAGGTACCGCGCTTGCCCACCTTGCGCGCCAGCTCGGCCGGGATTTGTTGCGCGAACAATCGATTCGCCTCAGGCGAGAAGTCGCGCGGGGAGTTGTAGCTGCCGACCTCGTTCTGCGGCTGGACCATGATCACGGTGTGTTGCGGATCGATCTCGCGGATGTGCCGCATCATGGCCACGAAAGCGCGCTTGTCGGCCTCGAGCGTGGCGCGCCCGTGCGGGCTGGGCACATAGTGCGTCTTGCCGTCGCGGGTCTTCATGCGCGGGAAGCGCCGGGTGTCGGACTTGACCCATTCGGGCATGTAGGCCGGGCCGGTGTTCTTCCACGTGCCGAACCACAGGAGGACCAGCCGGACGTCGTTCTCGCGCGCCTGCGGGATCAGCGCGTCGAGCCAGGAAAAGTCGAACTGGCCTTCGACCGGTTCGATCTGTTCCCAGGCTACCGGAATCTCGAGCGTGTTCGCGTGAAGCGCGCGTATCGTCGGCCACACTTCGGGCAGCATGGCCGGGTAATTGCTGCTGTTGTTCGCCTGTGCACCAAGCATCAGGAAAGGCTCGCCATCGACCAGCAAGGCGTGACGGCCATCTTGGGATACGATGCGCGGAAGATCCGCCTGCTGCGCCGAAGCGGGTGCGGCGAAGCCGACGAACAGGAGAAACGCGATAATCAGGCACCCAAGAACGGGGGCGGCCTTTATCCACGACCTCACCGAAACAGCTGCAAACATCCCTTCCCGTTCCTTCATTCCTCTAAGCACCATTTGCGACGGCGATTTCCGGACCCGTCGCTTCGTCGGCAGAAGCGGCGCGGCAATAGCGGTCGATGAATTCCTGATGCTGCGGCATCGCCTCGGCGGTCTTGCGGATGATATCACGGATAGAGGCGAGAAAACGCGTCGATTCCTCGGAGCCGAGCGCGCGTGCCAGCGGATCGTGCGACTGCGGGAACTTTCGCTGGCCGAGAAGCACCGCGATCCAGCTGTCTTCGGTGAACAGGTCGAGCGGATTGCGGAAGACCCGCCCCTTGCCCATCCATAGCTCGATCCGGTCGGTCAGGGTGTCGGGAAGGTCCATCGTCCGGCAATGATTCCAGAACTCGGAATCGTCGCGCTCCGTCGCCGCATAGTGAAGGATGATGAAGTCCCGGATCCGCTCGTACTCCTGGACCAGCATCGCGTTATATTCGTCGATCTCGCGCTGATCGAACCCGCGGTCGGGAAACAGCGACATCAGCTTGAAGATGCCCGACTGGATCAGGTGGATGCTGGTCGATTCCAGGGGCTCGATAAAGCCGCCGGAGAGGCCGATCGCGACGCAGTTCTTTTCCCACAGCCGCTCGCGCCGGCCAGCCTCGAAGCGCAAGGTCCGCGGCTCGGCTGTTGGCGGCCCGTCCAGGCCCTGCAGCAGCTCGTCCAGCGCGCGCTCGTGCTCGATGTGCGCGGCCGAGAAGACATGGCCGTTACCGATCCGGTGCTGTAGCGGAATGCGCCAGCGCCATCCCGCGTCCCCGGCGGTGGCGCGCGTATAGGGCGTGGGATTGGCGGTTCCCGCGCACGGCACCGCGATCGCGGTGTCGCACGGCAGCCAGTGCTGCCAGCTGCGATAGGGGACGCCCAGCTTGTCGCCGAGCAGCATCGAACGAAAACCGCTGCAATCGACGAAGAGCTCGCCGGTGACGGTGCGTCCGCCCTTCAGAGTAAGGCCCGTGATGAAGCCGCTCTCCGGGTCCTGATCGACTCCCTCGATGCGGCCCTCGATACGCTGGACTCCGCCGCGTTCGGCATAGCCGCGCAGGTACCGGGCGTAGAGGCCGGCGTCGAAGTGGAAGGCGTAACGCAGTGTCGAAAGTACCGTGTCCGGATTGGCTGTCGGCCGCGTGAAACGGCCGAGCCGCGCAGCCGCCACCGAGAGGCAATAGTCGCCGATGTCGCCTGGATCGCCCGGATCGTCGGCGAGTTGGCGATCCCTCAGCCAGATGTGGTGAAACTTCACTCCGCCCACGTCGCGCCCATAGACACCGAAGGGGTGGATGTAGCGGTCCCCCTGCCTCCCCCAATTGACGAACTCGATCCCGAGCTTGAACGTCGCCTGGGTCTGGCGGACGAACTCGTCCTCGTCGATGGCGAGCGCGCGATTGAAATCGAGGAGCGGCGGGATCGTTGCCTCGCCCACGCCGACCGTGCCGATCTCCTCGGATTCGACGAGCGTCACGTTCAGCCCGCCCCCGGCGAGCCGCGACAGCGCGGCAGCGGTCATCCAGCCGGCGGTGCCGCCGCCCACGATTACGACTTTGGTGATCGGAGGCCCGACCCGCTCGCCCGTCATGCGGCTACTCCGGTCGGTCCGAAAGCACGGCGATGCGCGTGGTTCACCAGATCGCGGTTGGAAGGAAGCGTGCGGACCGCGTACTCGCCCTGGGCGCGAACGCGCGCGAAGGCCTCGCGAGCTTCATCATGGAAGCGAAACGCCCCCGCCTTGGCGCTGAGATCGGTTTTCCAGCCCATGCCATAGAGCACGTATTGCCAGCTGGATTGGGTGAAGATGTCGACATTTGCGTCGATATCCATCTCGTTCGGCGGCCGGAACCGCCAACGGTCGAGCAGCTCGGCCAAGGTGTCCGTCATAGAGGCCGGAGCGACATTGTCGATCCAGAAGGGGCTGTCGCGCCGCTCGCTCAAGCAATAGTGCAGCTTGATGAAATCCAGCGCGCGTTCATAGCGGCGCCGCATGTTGTCGTTGAACTGGCGCGCCGACGTCTCGAAGTCGCCGGCCCAGGGAAACAGGTTGGCGATCAGCGCGGCGGCGACTTCGGAGAAGACGATGCCCGTCGCCTCCAGCGGCTCGAAAAACCCGCTGGAGAGGCCGACCGCAACGCAGTTCTTGTGCCAGTTCACCTCGCGATAGCCGGCGTCGAAGCGGAAGCGGCGGGTTTCCAGCGCATCGCCGGCGGGGCCGACATAGGCGCGCACGATACGCTCGGCCTCATCGGCGTCGCAGTGTGCGGAAGAAAAGACATGGCCGATGCCCCTCCGTGCTTCGAGTCCGATGTCCCAAATCCAGCCTGACCGCTGCGCGGTCGAGATTGTGTATGACGCGATCGGATCGTCCGGCCGCTGGTATGGGACCTGGATCGCAATCGCACCGTCGCAAAACAATACGTCGCGGCAGGATTTCCATGGCTGGCCCAGTGCCTTGCCGATCAGCTCCGCGCGAAAGCCGGTGCAATCGATGTAGAGGTCGGCTGTGAGCACGCCGTGCTCGGCCGCGCGCACTCCCGCAATCGCCCCGTCTTCGCTG